>NZ_AYWQ01000002.1:702500-854435 GCF_000502415.1 Mesorhizobium sp. LNHC229A00 | reverse complement strand
TCAGGGCGGCGATGTCGGGTGCGGCGGTCGCGCGCGCCGGGCGCGCCAGCAGCGACCGGACGCGGTGCAGCAAGGCCTGCGCCTCGGCGACGGTTTCCGCGGCGACCACCAGCCCGTGATTGCCAAGGATCAGTACGTTGACCCCGGGGCGCAATCTCTCGGCAATGCCACGGGCGAGCGGCAGGCCCGGCCGGAAATAGGGCACCCAGGCCCATTCGATGCCGCCCAGCCGTGTGGCGACCTCGGCCTCGCCATCGGCTTGCACGGCCAGCGAAATCGTGTCGACGCAGTGGACGTGCAGAACCACGCGTTGCGGCATCAAGGCATGAACCGTGGTCTCGATCGACGGACGCAGGCCGCGCCGATTGAGGTCTTCGATGGCGAAGGCCTGTGGCTTGTCGGCGGCCGGGTCGCGACGGTCGACGGCCTCGAGCAGCGGCGCCATCGCCACCGGCACCATGATGTCGTCGCTGAGCGCGTCCTTCAGCCAGGTGCCCGAGGCCTTGATCCACAGCGTGTCGCCGGCCTTGAGCGAGGTGTTCCCGCCCGCCGCCTGCGTCATATGGGGGTTCAGCCCGATGCTGGCCGAAAGCGCCCGCAAGGCGGCCAGTTCCTGTGCATCAGCTTGGGTCGCCATGGCCCTTTTCTCCAACGCTTGCACGAAATCCCGTCGTCGGGACGGGTGTTGGCGCTGGTATCGCAGATGTGAGTGATCTGCGTCAATAGTGATCTACTATCGTCAAAAGCAGCTTGCAATCCAACTAATGTTGAGTAAGTTGCACCAATTGCCATAGAAATGGCGTCAGGGAGGAAAGGTTGAGCGACCTCGGCCGCCAGCGTCAGATCGTCGAATTGCTGCGGGATCGCCCGTTTGCCTCCGTGCGCGAATTGCAGGAGCGGCTCGGCGTTTCGGCGGCGACCGTCAGGCGCGATATCGACCGTATCGACGAGGCCGGTGAGGCGCGCAAGGTCTATGGCGGCATTTCGGCGCTCGATGGCGCCTCGCATGCGGGCGTCGCCTATGCCCGGCCCTATGACGAGAACCGTGACCTTGCCGTCGAGGCCAAGCGGCAGATCGCGGCCGTCGCCGCGACCATGGTGCGCGATGGCGACGCCGTGATCGTCCATGGCGGCTCGACCTGCTTCCATCTCGGCGTCAAGCTCGCCGACCGTAACATCCGGCTCTACACCAATTCGATGCCGCTCGCGGCCTATCTCAGCGACCATGGCCATTGCAGCCTGACGGTTGCCGGCGGCGATCTGCACCGCGAACCCGGCATCATCCATTCGCCGACCCAGGCGACGCCCTTCTATGCCTCGAAATTCTTTCTCGGCTCACAAGGGCTCAACCAGGAAGGGCTGCTGGAATCGCATCCGCTGCTGGTCCGCTCCATCGTCGAGCTCAGCCTCTGCGCCGACCAGATCGTGGTGCTGGCCGACAGCCGCAAGCTGTCGATCCACGCGCGCAATGTCGCGCTGCCGCTGTCGCGCATCGGCACGCTGGTCACCGATGACGGGCTCTCCGATGGCGATGCGCGCATGCTGGAGGATGCCGGCGTCATGGTGCGGATCGCTTCAACCTCGGGAGCCCTCGCGTGAACGTGGCGGTGCTCGACTTCGGCAAGACCAATTCGAAGCTGTTCGTCTTCGGCCAGGACGGACGTATTCTCGACGAGCGCCGGACGCAACCGAAATGGGCGCGCCACGGCGGCTTCAGCGTGCTCGACGAGGCCGCCCTCCATGGCTGGGCGTTCGGTGCCGTGGCCGACGCGGTCGAAAACCATGGTGTCGAAGGGGTGATGGTGTCGGGCCATGGTTGTACCTTCGCTCTTGTCGACGACAAGGCGCTGACCCATCCGATCCTCGACTACGAACAGGAGCCACCGGCCGAAATCGTGTCGCGGATCGACCGCCGCATCCCGGATTTCGGCGAGACATTCTCCCCCCGCCTGCCGCTCGGCTTCAACTATGGCCGTCATATGCTATGGCTGCAGGAAGTCGATCCCGACGCGTTCGCGGCGGCGAAATGGATCCTCGGCTATCCCCAGTACTGGAGCTGGCGCCTTGGCGGCCGGCCGGTCTGCGAAGTCTCCTATCTCGGCTGCCATTCGCATTTGTGGGCACCGCGCAAACGTGATTTCTCCTCGCTGGTCGACGCCGAGGGCTGGCGTGGCCAGATGCCGGCTTTCGAACGCGCCGGCGCCGTCATCGGCGAGCAGCGCTTCGATGGTGCCGGGCGCCCGGTCGCCATCCACAACGGCGTCCACGACTCCAATGCGGCACTGCATGCCTATCGCCGCCAGGAGCTTGGCCCGCTGACTGTCGTGTCGACCGGCACCTGGGTGGTCGTGCTCAACCCCGACTGTCCGCTCGAAGCGCTCGACCGTGAGCGCGACATGCTGGTCAATGTCGATGTCGACGGTAGTCCAGTACCGACCATCCGCTTCATGGGCGGGCGCGAATTCGCCGTCATCAGCGGCGACTGGCAAGGCGCGATCCCGCGTGGCTCGATCCACCAGGCGATCGATGCCGGCCTCATGGCGCTGCCGAGCTTCGCTGCGGGCGGGCCGATGCCGGACCGTTCCGGCCGGCTGGTCGGGCGCACGCCCGATGCCAAGGAACGCGCGGCCGTGGCTCTGCTCTATGTGGCGCTGATGATCGATCTCTGCCTCGATCTCATCCATTCCGACGACACCGTCATCATCGATGGCGGGCTGAACACTGGCGGCCTGCTTGCCGGGCTGCTGGCGCAGCTGCGTCCCGGTCAGGCCTTCCTGCAAGGTGCTTCGCTCGAAGGCAGCGCCACGGGTGCCGCGGCGCTCGCCTTCGAGAGCGTGGGGCGCGACTTCGCAGCCGAGCCGCCAGAGCCGGTGCAGGGGACACAATTCAGCGGGCTTGCCGGCTATCGCGACGCCTGGCGCGATCTCGTTGCCGGGCATGGTGCCGCCGCCACGGCGGCGGGTGGTACGCGATGAGCGCGGTGCAGACGCAGGCGGCGCGCCAGCCGGTGCTGGAGATGCGCCACATCTCCAAGACCTTCGGCGCGATCCGTGCCCTGCAGGACGTCTCGCTCAGCGTCCACGCCGGCGAGCTGCACGCGCTGATGGGCGAGAACGGCGCCGGCAAATCGACGCTGATGAAGGTGCTGTCCGGCGCCTATCGGCCGGATCCCGGCGGCGAGATCCTGATCGATGGCGCGCCCGCCGCGACCGGCGATCCGATCAAGGCGCGCGCCGCCGGCATCGCGGTCATCTACCAGGAGCTGTCGCTGGCGCCGAACCTGACGGTGGCGCAGAACATTTTCCTCGGCAACGAGCCGCGCCGCTTCGGCATCGTCGACCGCGACCAGTGCAACCGGCGCGCAGCAGAGATCGTCGGTCGGCTGGGTGTCTCGTTCTCGGCGCGTGCGCTGGTCTCCGGCCTGTCGCTCGGCGAGCGCCAACTGGTCGAGATCGCACGGGCGCTGTCGACCAATGCGCGCATCATCGTCATGGACGAGCCGACTACATCGCTGACCTCTCGCGAGACCGACCGCCTGTTCGAGGTGATCGCGACGCTGAAGGCGCAAGGCATCGCCATCATCTACATCAGCCACCGCATGGAGGAAGTCTACCAACTTGCCGACCGCGTCAGCGTGCTGCGCGACAGCGGCTATGTCGGTACGCTCGATCGCGCCGATCTCAACGCTTCGCGCCTGGTGTCGATGATGGTCGGCCGCGATCTCTCCGCCTTCTACAAGAAGGATCATCGCCCTCCAGACGGAGAACGCGCCGTCGCGCTCTCGGTGCGCGGCATGTCCGACGCTCGTCTGCTGAAGAACTGTTCGTTCGATCTCCATCACGGCGAGGTGCTGGCCTTGGCGGGCCTCGTCGGCTCGGGCCGCACGGAGCTTGCCCGGCTGATCTTCGGTGCCGACAAACGCAGCGCCGGCACGATGGAGCTCGACGGTAAGCCCATAACCATCGACTCGCCGCGCGAGGCGCTCGACGCCGGCATCGCCTACCTCACCGAGGACCGCAAGGAACTCGGCCTGTTCCTCGATATGTCCATTTCCGACAACATCAGCATGGGCGTACTTGTCAGGGACGCGCGAGCCGGCGGCCTTCGCGATTTCACGGCCGCCGACAGGCGTGCGGCAAAGGCCATTGCCGACCTGTCGATCCGCACCAACTCGGCGCAGGCCAATGCCGGCTCGCTGTCGGGAGGCAACCAGCAGAAGGTGTTGCTCGCGCGCCTTCTGGAGACCGAGCCGAAGGTGGTCATCCTCGACGAGCCGACCCGCGGCGTCGATGTCGGCGCCAAATCGGAAATCTACCGGCTGATCGACAATCTCGCCAACCGGGGCATCGCCATCCTGATGATATCAAGCGAGTTGCCCGAGGTGATCGGCGTCGCCGATCGCGTGCTGGTGATGCGCGACGGCGCCATATCAGGCGAGGTGACGGCATCCGAAGGCGAGCCGCTTCGTCAGGAAGCGATCATGGAACTAGCGACGGGAGCGTCTCAGCGATGACAGACAGGACGACCGCGACGAAGAGCGTGGATCAGGCGGCGGTCAGGAGCCGGCGGCTGCGCACCGCGCTTGCGGCGCTTGGCATGCTGCCGGTGCTGGTGCTGCTGGCGGCCGGCTTCCAGTTCATCAACCCGCGCTTCCTCACCGGCACCAACCTGCTCATCGTCACGCAGCAATCGTCGATCAACATCGTGCTTGCCGCCGGCATGACATTCGTCATCCTGACCGGCGGCATCGACCTGTCGGTCGGCTCTATCCTCGCAGCCGCCGCGATGGTGGCGGTGCTGGTGTCGCTGGTGCCCGACTGGGGCCTGCTCGGCGTGCCTGCGGCCATCCTGGCGGGGCTCGGCTTTGGGCTCATCAACGGGCTGCTCATCGCCTATATCAGGCTGCCGCCGTTCATCGTCACGCTGGGCTCGCTGACAGCCGTGCGCGGCATTGCCCGCCTGCTCGGGCAGGACACGACGGTGTTCAACTCCGACCTGCCGTTCGACTTCATCGGAAACGGTTCGGTGCTCGGCATTCCCTGGCTCGTCGTCATCGCCCTGTCGGTGGTGGTGCTGTCCTGGCTGGTGCTGAAGCGCACGGTGCTCGGCACCTGGATTTATGCCGTCGGCGGCAATGCCGAGGCAGCTCGGCTGACCGGCATCAAGGTGCCGCTGGTGCTGCTCTTCGTCTATGGCGTTTCCGGCCTGCTTGCCGGCCTTGGCGGCGCCATGTCGGCGGCAAGGCTTTACGCCGCCAACGGCCTGCAGCTCGGGCAAAGCTACGAACTCGACGCCATCGCCGCCGTCATTCTCGGCGGCACCAGTTTCGTCGGCGGCGTCGGCTCGATCTGGGGCACGCTGATCGGCGGCCTGATCATCGCGGTGCTCTCCAACGGCCTCATCTTGGCCGGTGTCTCTGACATCTGGCAGTACATCATCAAGGGATTGGTCATCATCGTGGCGGTCGCCCTCGACCGCTACCGGCTCCAGTCAGGGGCAAGAACGTGAGTGACCTAGTCGCCGGCATCAACGACCGGCTTGTGTAACGCACCGTGAGAGGCGCGGGGCATCAGGAGGAAGTAAGCGTAATGAAGACCATCGCCAAACTGCTCTGCGGCGCCGCCCTCGCGGCCGTCGCCATCGCGCCGGCATCGGCCAAGGACCTCAACAAGGTCGGCATCTCGGTCGGCCTGCTCGGCAACCCCTTCTTCGTCGCCACCATCAAGGGCATCGAGGACGCGGCCAGGAAGATCAATCCGAAAGTCGAGGTGACGTCGGTGTCGGCCGACTACGACCTCAACAAGCAGGTCTCGCAGGTCGATTCCTTCATCGCCGCCGGCGTCGATGTGATCATGCTGAACGCGGTCGATGCCAAGGCGATCGCTCCGGCGGTGAAGAAGGCGCAGGCCGCCGGCATCATCGTCGCGGCCTTCGACGTTTCGGCGCCCGGTGCCGACGTCACGGTGATGACCAACAACGTCAAGGCCGGCGAGGAAGCCTGCCAATACCTGGTCGACCACACCGGCGGCAAGGGCGACTATGTCATCCTCAACGGGCCGGCGTCGTCGTCGATCCTGGAACGGGTGAAAGGCTGCAAGAACGTGCTTGCCCAGCATCCCGACATCAAGATCCTGTCCGATGACCAGAACGCCGAAGGCTCCCGCGATGGCGGCTTGAAAGTGTTCCAGTCGCTGCTCACCCGTTTCGACAAGATCGACGCGGTGTTCGCCATCAACGATCCGACGGCGATCGGCGCGGAACTCGCCGCCAAGCAGCTCAACCGTTCGGAGTTCATATTCACCGCGGTCGACGGCGCGCCGGATATCGAAAAGGAACTTTCTTCCGGCAAATCGATGATCAAGGCCTCGGCCTCGCAGGATCCCTATGTGATGGCCGGCCAGTCGCTGACCATGGCGGCCGACCTGCTCGCCGGCAAGAAGCCGGCGGAGGCCACCGTACTGCTCGACCCGAAGCTGATCACGGCCGAGAACCTGAAGGACTACAAGGGCTGGACCGCGGCCCGATAAGCCTCCCAAGGCCGGTGCGGCCGGAGCGATCCGGCCGCACCATTCTCCTCGCCGCTTAACTCTTTGTTTTACGCAATTCCGGACGGAAAACCGCTGCATGCTTTTCCCGGAATTGCTTTAACCGGAGACGATCATGTCACGCATCGGAATCCATTCCTTCGTCTGGTCGGCAAGCTCGGCGCAGAGCGAACTCGAACGCACGCTGGCCAATACCAGGGAGGCCGGTTTCGACCTGATTGAATTCTCTTATCTCGACCCTGCCAATGTCGATATTGGCGGGCTTGCCAAACGCATCCTCGATCTTGGTCTCGGCGTCGCGATCAGCATCGGATTGCCTGGTGACGGCGATATTTCGAGCGCCGACAAGGCGGTCGCCGCCCGCGGTGTCGAGATCCTCAGCGACACCGTCGCGCTGACGCGCGACCTTGGCGGCAGCAAGGTCGCCGGCATTCTTTCGACCAGCCATGGCCTGCAGATCGAGGCACCGACACGCGATCAATGGAACCGTAGCGCGGCAACGCTGGCAAAGGTCGCCGAGACGGCGAAGGCAGCCGGCGTCACGCTCAACCTCGAAATCGTCAACCGCTTCGAAAGCAACCTGCTCAACACCGCCGCGCAAGGGTTGGCCTTTATCGAGGACACCGGGTCGGACAACATCTTCCTGCATCTCGACACATTCCACATGAACATCGAGGAAGCCGATGTCGGGCTGGCCATCCGCCACGCCGCGGCCAAGATCGGCTATGTCCATATCGGCGAAAGCCATCGCGGCTTCCTCGGCACCGGCAACATCGATTTCGCAGGGATTTTCGACGCGCTGACCGCAATCGGCTATGCCGACGATCTCAGCTTCGAATCCTTCTCCTCGGAGATTGTCGACGAGAACCTGTCGAAGAAGACGGCGATCTGGCGCAATCTGTGGACCGACAACATGGCGCTCGCCAAGCACGCGCGCGCCTTCATCGGCCTCGGGCTGGAGACGGCGCAACGCAAGGCAGAGCTGGTCTCGGCACGGCACAAGCCATAATCCTCCAGGTCCGCGCCGGTCAGCCCGAATGCGCCGCCGTGCCTGTTTCGCATGGCACGGCATTGCTCCCGTCATGTGCATCGGCTATCCGAACCGCAGGACACATGAAGCAAACGGAGCCCGGCATGACGAACAAGACCATCCTGAAATTCGGCGCGGTCGAGCACGCGGAAGCCGGCGATCTGCCTGGCTGGATCGCGGTCGAGGGCCAGCCAACCATGCAGACAGCCGTCCAGCACACGACTCCGGATGGCAAGGTGATATCGGGAACCTGGCGGGCGTCGCCCGGCACCTATCATGCGACCTACACCGATTATGAGTTCGTGCACATGATCGCCGGCCGCATCATCATCACGCCCGACGGCGGCACGCCGGTCGAGGTCGGCCCCGGCGACGCCTTCGTGGTGGAAGCCGATTTCAAGGGCACCTGGAAGATCATCGAGCCGGTGACCAAGCATTTTGTCGTCAGGGTCGGCTGAGCCCGCCCGATCGCAGCCGAAGCAGGCCCGCCGTGGTTCGCCAAGGCGGGTAAGCACGGATAACTTTGCGCCTACTGCGGCATAGCTATCCGCACCACGACTCCACTCAACCAGCTCCGCCATCGAACCGTGCCCGCGCGCCTTCCGCTTCGGAGCTCTACCGCTTTGGGGTGTGGAACCTTCACCTGCAGCCGGCGTTTTACTCCACACTGTCTTTCAGAGATGTACCGCAGTCGCGCGCGACTGCCTTTGGAGGCATTACCATGGCCCGCAACCCGCAAAGCACGGCAAGCATTGCCGGCCATCCGATCCATCCCATGCTGATTCCTTTCCCGATCGCTTTCTTCGTCGCTACCTTCGTTTGCGACCTGATCTTCTGGCGAACAGGCAATCCGGGATGGGTGACCGCTAGTCTCTGGCTGCTTGGGGCGGGCCTGATAATGGCCGCTTTGGCAGCCCTTGCCGGACTGACCGATGTCCTGGGCGATGTTCAAATCCGAAATCTGAGTGACGCTTGGCTCCACGCCGGCGGCAATGTGCTCGTCGTCCTGATCGAACTCTACAACTGGTACTCGCGCTATACCCATGGCGAGACGGCGGTGATGCCCACCGGCCTGGTCCTCTCGCTGATCGTGGTTCTCATTCTTCTGTTCACGGGCTGGAAAGGCTGGGAAATGGTCTACCGTCATCGCGTGGGTGTCGCCGATGACCCAACCGAAGTGCGCCGACGCTGAAGCGCGGACTATTCTTCGGGGCTCGCCGAGGCCTTTGAGAACACGCCAGCCTACCGAGTCGTCCCGGGAAGCGGCTATCGGTAAGGGGTCGCCATTGCCGGACCGTGCCCGAGGCCTATATCCCTAGCGAATTTGTGATCGGCCCGACCCCGGAATTGCCCGCCGCACCAGCTGTCTTCCGATACGGTCGCGCCTCCGCAGCCAGAGGATACCCGCATGATAAGGTCCAATTCCATCAGGCTGTTGGCCACAACGACTTTGATGCTGCTCCATCAGGGGTTGGCAATGGCGCAGATGCCGGCGCAGCAGCCGGATGCCAAGTCATTCAAGCTTGGCACACTCGACATCGTCGCCCTGCACGACGCCCAGTTCGTCAAGCCCAACGATGGCAAGACCTTCGGCCTCGATCACAGCCCCGCGGAAGTCGGCGAGCTGCTCCAGGCGGCGGGGGCGCCGACCGATACCATCACGCTGAGTGTTGACGCCCTGCTGGTCAAATCGAAGACCAGCGTCGTGTTGATCGACACGGGTGTCGGCGGTGCGCTGCAGGACAGCCTGGCCAAGGCCGGCATCAAACCCGCTGACGTCGACGAGATATTGATCACCCATTCTCATCCCGATCACATAGGAGGGCTGGTCAAGGACGGCAAACTGGCTTTTCCCAATGCCACGATAAGGATGTCTGACGTGGAGTGGGATTTCGCCAAGTCCAACAAGGATGCGGCCGATATCGTCAAGGTCATCGCCGGCCATGTGAAACCCTTCAAGGCCGGCGCCCAGATTGCGCCTGGTATCACCTCGGTAGCGCTCAAGGGGCACACACCTGGCCATGTCGGCTATCAGATCAAATCCGGAAAAGAACGGCTGTTCGATATTGGCGACACGGTGCACAGCTCAATCATCTCGCTCGCCAAGCCGGACTGGGCCGTGGCCTTCGACGGCGACAAGCCGGAAGGTGAGCAGAACAGGGCCAAGACCTTGGCCACACTGGCCAAGGACCACGAGATGATCTTCGCACCACACTTTCCGTTCCCAGGTATTGGGCAGATCGAGAAAGACGGCGACCACTTCAAATGGACGCCGAGCGACAAGCCCCGGTAAGATTCGGGCCATACAGCTGCCACTCGTTGAAGCTGAGTGCGAATGCGGTTGGCCTCAGACCGATGCCGCAAGCTCATTCGCGAAGTTGCGATAGGAGTGCAGGGGGCGGCCCAGGATCCCTGTCAAACGCTCGACGTCGCCGGCCTCCGGAAGCATGCCGTCGGCGACATAGCGTTCGGCCATCAGGCGCATTTCATAGGCCATCCACTTGGGCATGATGTTCGCCAGATTCTGCTCGAACCCGGTAGGATCATCGCCGCCATAGGCAATCGGGCGGCCCAGGACATCCGACCAGATCGCCGCTACATCCGAACCAGTCAGCGTATCGGGGCCGACCAGATTGATGATTTCGATCGGCAGCTTGCCCGGGGCCTGGTCACGACGGATCAGCTCGACGGCAGCGACCTCGGCAATGTCGCGGGCGTCGATCATGGCGATGCCCTTGGCTCCGATCGGCATGGGATAGACCCCATGATTGAAGATGACATCCTTGATCATGAGTTCATTGTCGATGAAGTAGGCCGGGCGCAGGATAGTGGCGCTGAAGCCCATCTGTTCGATCATCCGCTCCGCGCCGGACTTCACGGCGAAATGCGGCACATTGACGAAGCGATCACTGTGGATCACCGACAGGTACACAACTCGCTCGAGGCCTGACTCGCGGGCAATGTTCAGGGTGATGAGCGCCTGGGTGAATTCATCCCTCGACACGGCGTTGAGCAGGAACAGTGTCTTGATGCCGGCAAACGCTTTGCGCAGCGAGTCGATGTCGAGCAGTTCGCCTTGAACGACCTCCACAACGGCCGGAAAGTCAGCCTTCGAGATGTCCCGAACGAGGACGCGCACATCGGCGCCGCGCTTGACGAGCTGCTGGACGACTTGGCGGCCGACACGGCCAGTGGCGCCGGTAACGAGGATAGTCATGATTGTTTCTCCGAGTTGGGTTGCTTGACAACCCGAATATGAGTGGTTCGCACATGGGCCGATAGCTGTGATATTTGAACGCAGCGTATCACTGGTGGAACACATGGATCTGCTTGCTCTCGCTGATTTCGTCATCGTGGCGCGCCATGGCGGCTTCGGGCGTGCCGCCCGCGCTGCCGCTCGCCCCAAGGCGACGCTGTCACGTCGGGTAGCGGAGCTTGAGGCCAGCCTTGGTCTGCGCCTGTTTGAACGCGGCGCACGAATGCTCAAGCTGACCGAGGAAGGGCGAGCGCTGTACGAACGTGCGGGCCGGCTGCTTACCGAACTCGACGAGACAGCGCAGCGATCGTCTCGGGAGGTGAAAGGCCGCGAGGCAGGTTGCGGATCAGCGCGCCACTGGTTTTTTCGCAGACCGCGATGGGAAAGATCGCCGCCGTGTTTGCCCTGAAATATCCGGAAGTGAGGCTCGATGTGTCGACGGAAGACCGTTCCGTCGACATGATCGAGGAGGGATTTGATCTGGTGATCAGGGTCAATCCCGATCCGGATGACAGCCTCGTCGGACGAGTCTTCCTGCGCGATCGGCTGGTGGTCGTGGCAACCGGCGAAGCGCTGATGATCGCGGAGCTGTTTTTGAATCGGAAGCTATCGACAGCCAAATAATGCCGCCAGTCATAGATCGCTGCCCTGGTCGATCATGGGAGCGATCGATGACGCGCCGATGCTCACAGACAATCAGACCCTCCGCAGCGACAACGACACGATCCGGATAGACCCGAAGGCTCACAGGCCGATTGGCAAAGGACGCCGGAACGTTGTAGCGGTTGCGCTCCAGATGCACGAGGCAGGTTGGGGAGACCCGTTTGGTGTATTCGACAAACCCGTCGAAGAAACGGGACGCTGGCATGAGAGCCTCGGCTTCCTCAGCCCAGATATCGTGAGGTTCGGTGATTCGCCTGACAGGCGGATCAGAACGTTAACAGGCGCAACTTTGCCGTACCAATTGCCGTACTAATTTGCAAAAAGTACGGTAGTCGTCGCACAAGTAATTGAGAATATTGGTGATCCCGACAGGAATCGAACCTGTGACCTACAGATTAGGAAGCAGTGGCCGAAGTCACCTATGTCTGGCAGGGAAACACCTTACGCTACATGGGATACGCCCTAGAGAAATAAGGCTTGCGGAGTGGACCCGACGCAATTACACGTCCCCGTGACGGACCCAGAAATACAGGAACGCAAGGCGTACGGTGGCGGCATCGCACGTCCCCACAGCGTCCCCGGCTAGGTCCCCATGGCAGAGAGGCGATACATGCGCGTGAAGATCACAAAGCGGCTCATAGAACGAGATTTGCCTAAGGAGACTACCACAGAGACATGGATTTGGGACACCGAGGTTCTTGCGTTTGGCATTCGCCTTCGGCCTGGGAGGAGACCGACCTTCGCGATGCGCTGGAAGGACGACACCTTCGGCGGCAGGAACGGTCGCGACCGGAAGATGAACATTGGACCCGTCGAGCAAATTGACCTTGATGACGCGAGGGCAATCGCGAGGCAACGCTTCGGAGAGCTTGCTGCGGGCTCCGACCCGGCAGAGAAGCAGCGGGAGCGGAAGCGAACTGGCGTTACCGTTTCCGACCTTATCAAGGAAGTTGCTGAGACCATGGAAGCGAAAGGGAGGGCGGCGCGCTACATCCGCGATTTCAAGCAACAGATGCGTGACCACGTCGAGCCGACTATCGGAACCCGGTTTCTGAGGGACGTGACGGCTACAGACATCGACCGCATTCTAACGAAGCTCGCCCGTCGACCGGCTTTACACAACCACGTCAGGGCCGGCCTTTCGAGCGTGTTCACAGCGGCGTTGCGGGGACGCTATCGGGCAGACAATCCAGTCATGGGCAGCGCCAAGGCGGAAGCCCGACACCGGGAGCGGCTGTTGGCTGATACTGAGATTGACGGCCTGTTGAAGGTGCTGGACGCCAACCCGGGGCAGAACGCGGATGCTATGCGGCTGTTGTGGTTGACCGGGAGCCGACCGCAGGAAGCATTCGCCATGCGATGGACTGACGTCGACCTCGACGGCGGTGTGTGGACCAAGCCGGCGCAAACAGTGAAGCAGCGACGGACCCACCGCGTGACGCTGCGGGCGGAAGCTGTGGCGTTGCTCAAGCGGTTGGTGGAAGAGCGCGGACAAAGCCCATTCGTGTTTCCGTCAGATGGCGTGAAGGGGACAAGGCAGCGGGGCTATAAGGCGGCGAAGACAGGGCACATAACAACGATCAAGAAGTTCGCTGCGAAGATGTTTGAGGCGGCGGGGCTGAGCGACGTGCGTCCGTATGATTTGAGAAAGGCGTTCGCGTCCCGTCTGGTGGCGTCGGGGGTGGACCTCAGGACGGTGATGTCATTGACCGGGCATACACAGGTTGCGGTGCTGTTGAAGCACTATGCGCATGTAATGGATGGGAAGCAGACAGAGGCGCTGGAGAAGGCGTTCGGGTGACTTGCAAGGCGGTTGGTTAGTCGCCGAGGGGGAGATGGGCCGGGCGCTGCGGAAGGCCGTGGAATAGATAAGCGCGGACGGGTGTAGAGCCTGACAACTGTTGGCGCTGTAGGGGTTCGTTCAAGCCCCTTCCAAAAGGGGGGTGGCCGGCAGCTTGCGGGGGTCCAAACCGCGTGTGGCTTGCCGGTCGCAGCGCTTCGCCCGGGTTGCTGCCCTTATCGAGAGCGGAGAGCTGAACCAATGGCGGCTCATCGGGGCTCTTTGAGATCGAACAGCACGAACTGACCGTGGAGCGTGGCTTGGTCCATGATAGTCTCGACCAATTCGCAGTCGGATCACCAGACGAAGAAATCAAGGCTGAAACCTACCGAGTGATGGCCCCGCGTCAGGTGAGCCTCCCGTAGGAGAGCCTGCTCTTGAGGTCCTCGGCATTCAGAAGGTCGACTAAGTCGTCAGCACATTCTCTGCTGAGGCATAGCTGGCCTACCATCAGGCGACACGGGCTGGCCGGTGACCACGTCGAACACCGTCCAGGTTCCGTCTGGGTCTCGCCTCAAGTTGTATCTGAACTGGCTCATGAGGGCGATTTAGGGTTTCCTTATGAGCCTCTTCAACGGCGGCGAGCAGTGAGGCTAGAGTTGGCGGCAGACCGGGTTCAACCTCCAAGCCGAAGGCCTTCCGAACCTGGCGACGGTTGTCCTCGCTTCGGATCAGTTCCTGAAGAGTGTCGGCAACTGTCTTGTGACCGGCCTTGTCGCGCTTCGCCATTGGGTGGTCCCCCAGGTCCTTGGCGCCCAAAACGTATTGTCCGACAAAAGGTTCCTTTAGAAGGTCGGAATATTTGGTGCAAATTTCTGGGCGGGTGATCGGATAACTGGCCCGCGCGCAGCACCCCCCTGGGGGGCCTCGCCGGCCACGCATTCGGTCACAGGCGATTACGTGGTGCTGTCGACGGGGAAGGGTGTACACTGCCCCAGATGACTTATGATCCACCGATAGCGCCCATCTTTCAAGGTCGGGAGCTACGGACGCAGCTAGCCGAAGCGCGCCTCGCCATGGCCGCAAGCTGCGCAGCCCTATCCCTAGTCCGAATGCAATGCCGAGAAGACGCGGCTTTCCGATACGATGCCCGCCTAAGGGCATTGCTAGGTCACGCCTTGATCGCTTGGCCCCCCACCAACGCCGAAGGCTCTCCCCTCGAAGCCTCGCGCCCTGCCCGCACCGGATTTTGGTCAGCGGCAGAAGGGACGTGAACTGGACGACGAGATACCGTTCTGACCAGGGGGTCACTATGTTTGGTGCAAATTTCCGAGCGGGTGATCGGATAACAGGCACGTGCGCAGTCCCCCCGTACCGCCTCAGGTTCCACGATGAGCGGCCCGACCGGTTTTCGTGACGATGGCCGTTGCGACACCCTGAGCGGGTGACGCCGGGGCGAGCGGGTGAATAACCGGACCACTAGCACGGGGCAACGGCTTCGCGCCTGATCCTCCTCAAACCCCTTGATTTCGCCTATGGCATTGACTACCGTATGGCATTGCTACTGCAAAGCCATAGGAACCGCCATGAAAGTCTTCGGATACATCCGGGTTTCCACCTTCGAACAGGCCAATTCCGGCGAAAGCCTTGAGACCCAGAAGCGGGCGATCGAAGGCTACGCCATGATGAAGGGTTGGACGATTACAGAGACCTTCACTGAAGCGGGCGTGTCTGGGTCCGTCCCATTGGCCGAACGTCCAGAGGGCCAGCGTATGGTGGCTGGAATAGGGTCAGGCGACATCATCATTACACCGAAGCTCGACCGCATGTTTCGTAACGCAACCGATGCGCTGGTGACGCTGGAGGAGTTGAAGGGCTCCAAGGTCGAGTTGCACATGCTGGACCTTGGCGGGGACGTGTGTGGCAACGGCATCTCTAAGCTGGTGTTCACGATCTTGTCAGCCGTGGCCGAGAACGAACGCGACCGCATCAGAGAACGCATCAGGGATGTGAAGCGGAGCATGGCTTCCCGGGGCCTCTACAATGGCGGCAAGCGTCCTTTTGGATTTGATGTGGTCGAGGCGGGTGGCCAGCAGAGACTGGTCCCCAATGAGGCCGAGCAAGCCACTCTTGCCCGTATGGTGGCCATGCGTGCCGAGAACCAAAGCTTCAACAAAATCGGGCAGGCGATAGGCATGGACATGAAGACCGTCAGCCGCATCCTCGCAAGGCAGGCGACCGACAAATAGGGGCACCACTAGCTGGGAAGGCGAATATGGCCTCCACAAGCACTACGGAGGCGTTTTGTCCTCCATCTGGAATAGGTTGCCCACTGGCACCTACGCAACGCAAACGCCACCCGGCACCCCCGCTCTTCTCCCAAGCTGCCCCGTGCAGTTCTCCCCTGTTGCGACCGCCTGTTGCCCTGTTTCGCTCCTTCCGGGAGACAGGATGTGGCGCTTGGCGGGGCAGCTTTGGTGAGGCGCGAATGTTCAGACGCGTGTCTGCCTATCCGTGTGTTTCCCGGTGGACAGGTAGTTAGCCAAGTCCACCATGATGGACAATAGCGGCAGATTACCCAACGAAGTCAGTAGCGACCGCCACGTAGCGGCGAACCGCAGCGAATAACCCAACAACAGCAGTATCGGCGCTGATCAGCGCTGGATCGCAGCAGATAGCCGAACAAAATCAGGAGCAGGCACCCGAGCCGGCCCCCGGTGCAGGAGGATCGCCGGCACCGCAATCAAGCTTACCAGCAGCGTGGTCGGGAGGCGAAGGCGTCCGTCTCAGACGGAAGATCGCAGAAGATTACCCAACAGAAACAATCAGAGGCACCTCCTGAGCGCCCTGGATGGTCCATCGTAGGGGCCGACGAACGTACCGAAACAATACAGACACCCAAGGAGCGAGAATGAGTGCTGGAGATCAACTCCAGGAATTGACCGTGCAGTTCACGGGGCCTGTGACTGGCCCCCCTGAGTTGCGCCTTCGAAACATTGAGACGGTGCCCGATTTATTCCAGCCGAGGGGCGGGATCAGCGAGCGGCATGTGTCGGACCTGATCAAGGCGATAAAGGCAATCGGAGCCCTCGACCCGGTGACCGTCATGGTGGTNCGAGCGGCATGTGTCGGACCTGATCAAGGCGATAAAGGCAATCGGAGCCCTCGACCCGGTGACCGTCATGGTGGTGGGGAATAGGACTATTCTCATCGACGGACATCACCGGATCGAGGCTTACGGGGCCGCCAAGTGGGCCGCTCCGGTGCCCGTCATGTACTTCGAGGGGACCCCGGAAGAGGCCGTTCTGGTGGCCGGGGAGGCCAACTCGAAGGCCAAGCTGCCGATGGACAACACCGACCGGCAGAACTTCGCGTGGCGTCTGGTGCTGATTGACAGGCACAGCAAGGCCGAGGTTGCCAAGGCGTCGGGCATCTCGGAAGCCCAAGTTTCGATCATGCGGCGCGCCAAGAAGACCCTAGGCGAACAGGCGGGAGATTTCTCATCGTGGTTCCGGGCTCGCCTTGCGGCCAACGGAAAGGATCAAGAGCCCAACGGAGAAGATGAACGGGAGCAATGGATGCAACAGGTTGCCGAGCGATACGCCGACGAGTTGACCAAGAAGTTCTCGACCAAGCTGGCACTGAACCCCGAGATCGCCGCCATGGCGCTGGCGAGCTACTTCGGGCGGAAACTGCCGGAGGTTTATGGGTTCCTTAGGGAGTATCTAGGCGAGGACGACAGAAAGGCCATCGAGGTCGACAATGACGAGTTCTGAGGCCCAGCCTGTGTAATCACTACGGGGTGCAATTTACATAGGGCGTTCCGGTATCGGGGCGCTCTTTCCACATTCAACGCGTGAAGGAGAAGATGAAACCAGATGAGAAAGCGCTGGTCACGCTAGGGTCACCGGGATGGGACCCTAACGACCACGTTGACCGCTACGTCACCCATGAGGCCGTCACGGCGTTCATGGCGCAATACCTCGACCAGCACCCAGACGGGACCTCGACCATCGAACACCAGTTGGGCCAGCATTGGCGGGGGCTGGTGAGTGAGACCGGCGCTTGCGTCTATTGCCCGACGGCGTTCCAGATCATGCAGGAGCACGACGACCCCGCAGGGCTGACCGACCGGGAAGTCTTGTTCTTGGTCATGACCTCGACCATGTCCGAGAGCTACACGAAGGCCGATTGGGACGCGATGGTCGAAGGCAAGATTGCTGAGGCCAAGGTCCGCCAGGACGACGACAGGCGAGGCAAGCGGCACAAGCTCGACCACGACGACAGAGCAGAGCGCGGGGGCCGACAACGGCTGACACTCGGGCATTTATCAGGCCAGCGGGTGATCCCCGACGAAGCCCTTTCACAACGCGCCAAGATGCGCAGAACGAAATCACTGAAAGCAGCACAGGAACGGAGGAAATTGAGACGAATGACAACCGAGGCAATCACGATCCAGCCGAAGAAGGAAGAGTGGCGGGACATGTCCCCAGCCGAGGTCAAGCAATACCACCAGACCATCGACAAACTGGTTGCTACGGGAACCCTCAGCCCGTTCGATGTCGACGAAGAGCGGAACCCGGAGACCTCGCCGCTGGCGTATCTCTACCGCATGGGCCGGATGACCTCGAAGGGAGACCGCGCATGAACTGGGAGGCGATACAGCGGCGGGATCATGTGCGGACCTACCCCAGCCGGGAGGCCGCTTTGGCTTTGATCGACTGGCTTCAGGCTGATGACTGGGAAGCTGTGTCAGACCTCGACAAGAGGCTGGCCGGTGTCGGGATCGACTGGACCCGAGACTTCCAGATAGCCGCCGAGAGATGCTTCATGGTCTATGGCTATCCGGCACTGGAGGCGGTGACGGTTGCACGTAAGGTTGCCGAGGTTTCCATGAGGCCCAGCAAGCCCCACGCAGGCACCGCCGGAGGCAGCGGCGATCTTTCCCCACCCTCAACCCCAGCCGCGCCTAGCGCGCGTCCTCAGGGCTCTTACGGGTTCACGCGCCGCGAGACCTGAACACCACCACCATCATCACCAATCCAGACCCCGGAGTATGACGCTCAGGGGCGTACAATCACGACCAGATTTTGAAGGAACGAAACGACATGACCCATTACGACGACAACCCGAACAAGTACCAAACCGACAACACCCTCGTGGCCAAGGCCATGTTCCGGGCACAGGAAGCACAGGCCGACGCTGACAGGGCCAAGCAAGGTGCCCTTGCTACCGAGGCGGCAGAGCGGGCCAAGCAGCAGGAGATTGACCGTGCTGTCGAACTCTCGATGTCGAAGTTCAACCAGCAAATCGCTGCGCAGCGTCTCGGGGTGAAGACCCAAGGCGCAATCCGGTCTCAGGACGTTGGAGTGGTGGCGACAAAGGAGACCATCGAAAGCACGAACGTGCGCATACCGTCGCTCTCAAATTATGAGGTGAGCTTCAGCCAAGCCAAGGACATGGTCGAGACCGGGCAGATCAGCAAGGCCGAGTTTAATGCAGCGGTGGCGGACGGCTTGGCGAAGCGCGGGCTCAAGGCACCTCCGTCTTTCTAAGTGCCGTAGCGGACGAGAATGCCGGGGCGGGTAACACCGCTCCGGTTCCGACTGCGGACAGCAACACCAACGAGACGGACAAGGATGAGGCGTTAGGCCTTGACACCGCCGACCCTGCCGAGATCGAGGTGATTGCGGACAAGGCGATCACCGCATTCAACGAGACCGTCGACAGTGACACGGCTGAACTGATCGTGGCCAAGTTCACCCATGACGGGACGCTCGACGCCAACGTCATCGGGGTTGATCAGCAGACCCTCGACGCGACCGTGAAGGCATTTGAGAACCGCATGACGAGCGAATGCTTGGCCCCGGTCGGGCTCACCCTAAGCGACTACCTCGACTGCTGTGACGAGGCGGACCTTCCGGCGATCCGCTCGCTGGTCGTCAAAGGCGATTGGAAAGCCATCGCGGAGCATGCCCAGCGGATCAGGACTGCACTCAACCAAGGAGACGAATGAACGATGACCTTCCCTGCCCCCGATGTGTCGCCCCAAGAGGCATGTCGGGGGCGGGTCCTTTGGGACAGAGATCACTCCACTGGCGCGACGTCTCCGCTAAGGGAACAGTTCCGCTTAACGCATTGAATTTATTTGAATTGACGGGTTAACGCGCGGTCTTCTATCTCATTGGCAGCCGCGACGGCGCGGTGACAACAGGAGCGAGACCAAATGCAGATCGACTACAGCACCCTAGAAACCGCCGTGGCCGAGTGGATGAAGGGGCACCTTGAGATCGTCAAGGAGAACTGCGGTGAGGGCGAAGCCTACGCCGAGGCGGTGAGGCTGCTAGATGTTGACCCGTGGCAGGCGCTGCAATGGTACGTCGAGGACGTGCGGCGGGGCCAACGGGCAGCTTGAGAAGCTCGCGGCATCTCGCGTCCCCAGCAGCGCCCCCACAGGAGATTGCCTTGCGGCATTCAATTCAGCAACGTCTTGATTTTGTTTGGTGATCCCGGCAGGGATCGAACCTGCGACCTACAGATTAGGAATCTGCCGCTCTATCCTACTGAGCTACGGGACCACGCGGCCCGACACATAGCCGCTTCGGATCGTTTCGCCAAGAGGGCCGGTCGAACGCAATTCGGCCGGNGATTTTTATGGCCTCAGGCGGCTAGCGCCGTCTCCGCCAGTTTCACCCAATAGCTCATGCCGTGCGGGATGGCTTCGTCGTTGAAGTCGTAGGCCGGGTTGTGGAGACCGGCGGTCTCGCCATTGCCGATGAAGATGAAGGCACCAGGCCGGGCTTCCAGCATGTAGGAGAAATCCTCGCCGCCCATCACCGGCTGGATCTCGCGGTGCACCTGGGCATCGCCCGCCACGTCGGCGGCCACATCGCTGGCGAAGACGGTCTCATCGGCATGATTGAACGTCACCGGGTAGTTCGCGTCGTAGTCGACTTCGATCGTCGCGCCATAGGCAGTGGCAAGTCCCGCGCAGATGGCGCGGATCCGCTCTTCCGATTTCCTGGCCACCTCCTTCTTCAGCGTGCGCACGGTGCCGGCAATCTCGGCCGATTCCGGGATGATGTTGTATGCGTCGCCGGCGTGGAACTTGGTCACCGACACCACCACCGCCTCGACCGGATCGGTGCTGCGCGAGGCGATCGTCTGCAAGGCGCCGACCAACTGGCTGGTGATGACGATCGGATCGATCGTGCCGTGCGGCATCGCCGCATGGCCGCCGCGGCCTTTCACGGTGATGGTGAATTCGGCCGTCGCCGCCATGATCGGGCCCGGACGAATGGCGAACTGGCCGACCGGCAGGCCGGGCATGTTGTGCATGCCGAACACTTTAGCGATGTCGAAACGCTCCATCATGCCGTCCTTGACCATCTCGTTGCCGCCGCCGCCGCCTTCTTCCGCCGGTTGGAAAATCACCGCCACGGAGCCCGTGAAGTTGCGCGTCTCGGCGAGATATTTCGCCGCACCGAGCAGCATCGCGGTGTGGCCGTCATGGCCGCAGGCATGCATCTTGCCCGGAACGGTCGACGCGTAGGGCTTGCCGGTGATCTCCTTGAGCGGCAGTGCATCCATGTCGGCGCGCAATCCGATTGTGGGGCCTTCCCCCTGACGGCCGCGAATGATGCCGACGACGCCCGTCTTGCCGAGGCCGGTCACCACATCGTCGCAGCCGAACTCTTTCAGCTTTTCCGTGACGAAAGCCGCCGTCTTGAAGACATCGAAGTTCAGTTCTGGCGTCTGGTGCAAATGTCGTCGCCAGCCGGCGACTTCGTCCTGCATTTCGGCGGCGCGGTTGAGGATTGGCATGATGGTTCCATTTCGTTGTTGGTGCAGCCGGCTTCAGCCTGGTGGTTTGCAATTGGGCCCGGGGTGCCTTGCAATTATGATTGTCAGGCGCTTTGCCATGTTGGCGTCACATAGGGTAAATAGCACCGCAATAATGCGGTCCGGTTTTGAGGGTCGGATCCTTATGCTGGCGGTCACGTAATGAAATCTTACGGAGCCAGGGGCAATCAGGGCAAGAGGCGATTTCGGATTCGATCATGCGGTACAGGCATTTCCTCAAAACATTCCCGGCTGGCGCAATCATGCTGTCCGTCCTGGCTGGGCCAGCGCTGGCCAATCCGGTGGTGGTCTTCGACCTGAAGAGCGGCCAGATCCTGCAGCACCAGGATGCGTTCAAGCGCTGGTATCCGGCCTCACTCAGCAAGCTGATGACCGCCTATGTGACCTTCCGGGCGATCGCGGCCGGAGAAGTCCAGCTCGATTCGCCGATCAAGGTGACCAAACATTCCGCTGGCGAACCGCCAAGCAAGATGGGTTTCAAGCCCGGCTCGGTGATGCGGCTCGACAATGCGCTGAAGATGATGCTGGTCAAGTCGGCCAATGACATCGCCATGGCGGTCGGCGAGAATGTCGGCGGCTCGCAGGCAGCCTTCGCTGAAAGGATGAATGCCGAGGCGGCCAGGCTCGGCATGAACGGCACCCATTTCGTCAACCCGAACGGCCTTTACTCGCCCGACCAGTACACGACGGCGCGCGATCTTTCGATCCTGGTGATGGCGATCCGCCGCGAGTTCCCGCAATATGCGCCGTGGTTCTCGATCGAGGGGCTCGCGGTCGGCAAGAAGGCCATTCCGAACTACAATCTCCTGATCGGCCGGTATCCCGGCGCCGACGGCATGAAGACCGGCTTTGTCTGCCCGTCGGGCTTCAACATGATCGGGTCGGCGACCCGCAACGGACGTACGCTGGTGGCGGTCGTGCTTGGCGAGAAGTCGGCGGTCAGCCGTGCCGAAACCGCGGCCAAATTGCTCGATCAAGGCTTTGACGCGCCTGCCGCGGGGTCCACCACCGTCACCACACTCGCGCCCTACGGTGATCTGATCTCGCCCAACGACATGCATGACGAAGTCTGCAAGAAGAAGACGAAGGCGGAGCAGTCCGAGGCGCCGCTGCCGGCCGCCGCCAAGGACCAGCCTAAATCGCCCTATCGGGAGAAGCTCGATCATGTACCGACACTGGTTGCCGTCGGCCTTGGCGGCGCGACGGGGCCGGCGCCTAAGGCGATCCTCGACGAGGGCGCGCAGGAATATGCCGACGTACCAATCCCGACCTGGCGGCCCGACAAGCCGGTGCCCGCCGGCACCGGCCCGAAAGTCGTGGGTGCCGCCGCGCAAGGCGACCAGCCGGCCAAGGTCGCGAATTAGAGCATGATCCGGCTTTCGCGAGAGATCATGGTCAAACTAGAAGACAGAACCAGATGAGCGGTTTCCCGATCCCAGTCTCGGTGCTGACCGGCTTTCTCGGCGCCGGCAAGACGACATTGCTCAATCGGCTCCTGAAGGATCCGGCGCTCGTCGACACCGCGGTCATCATCAACGAGTTTGGTGAGGTGGCGATCGACCATCTGCTGGTCGAGCAGGCCTCCGACGGCATCATCCAGCTTTCCGACGGCTGCCTGTGCTGCACGGTGCGCGGCGAACTTGTCGACACGCTGGCCGACCTGGTCGACCGGCTGCAGACCGGCCGCATCGTCCGGCTTGGCCGCGTCATCGTCGAAACCACGGGATTGGCCGACCCGGCGCCGGTGCTGCTGTCGATCATGGCCCATCCGGCGCTGGTCCAGGCCTTTCGGCTCGACGGCGTCATCACCCTGGTGGATGCGGTCAACGGCAATGCTACGCTCGATGCGCATGTCGAGGCGGTCAAGCAGGTCGCCGTGGCCGACCGCATCGTGCTCTCCAAGGCCGATCTGGCCACCGGTCACGGCGACCTCGCCACGCTGCGGGCGCGCTTGCGGCAGATCAATCCCGGGGCTCGAGTGCTCGATGCCGGGGAGACGAAAACCGGGGTGGCGGCATTGTTCGACTGCGGTCTCTACAATCCTGCGGCCAAATCCGCCGACGTGCGGCGCTGGCTCGGCGAAGAAGCCGCGCATGATCACCACCACCGTGACCATGACCATGAAGGGCATAACCATGCCCATCGCCACGATCAGCGCGTAAAAACCCACTCGCTGNACAATCCTGCGGCCAAATCCGCCGACGTGCGGCGCTGGCTCGGCGAAGAAGCCGCGCATGATCACCACCAACGTGACCATGACCATGAAGGGCATAACCATGCCCATCGCCACGATCAGCGCGTAAAAACCCACTCGCTGGTGCATGACGGGCCGGTGCCGTTTTCAGCCATCGAGATGTTCCTCGATCTCCTGCGTTCCACACATGGCGAGCACCTGCTGCGGATGAAGGGCGTCATCGAATTGCAGGAGGATCCGTCGCGGCCCTTGGTCGTGCATGGCGTCCAAAAGATCCTGCATCCGCCGGTGCGGTTGCCGTCCTGGCCGGACAGCCAGCGCGGTACGCGGCTGGTGCTGATTACGCTCGACATGCCGGAAGACTATGTGCGCCGGCTGTTCGCCGCCCTCACCAACCGGCCTTCGGTCGACACGCCCGACCGCGCGGCGCTGGAAAACAATCCCCTGGCGATCGCCGGGCGTTAGTTTCCTACGATTGCCATTCGCCGCGTTCGACCAGAAAGCGATGGCCACCGGACATCGCCGCCGTCTCGATCAACTGATGTCCGCTGTCGGCGCAGAAGGCAGGAATATCGATGACAGCCAGAGGGTCGGTGGTTTCGAGCCAGAGCCTGCTGCCGGGCTGCATCCCGGCCAGGCGCTTTTTCGCCTTGAGGACCGGCAAAGGGCAGTTCAGCCCCTTGAGGTCGTAGATAGCTATCAGTTCGGCCAAGGTGAAAACCTCAGCCGCCGAACATGCCGAGCAACTTGTTCTTCAGCTTCGTAACCCGGCTTTCATCGGCGCTCGCCGCCTGCGTCTCGGCTGCCGGCGCGGCCTCCGCCGGGGCCGCGATGGTCGCGGGGGCAACCGGAGCTTCCTTGGCGGCCTTGGCCGCTTCCTTCGCAGCCACGGCTTGCGCCTTGGCAGCTTCCTTTTCGGCCAACGCTTGCGCCTTGGCGGCTTCCTTCGCCGCTTTTGCCGCTTCTATCGCCGCCACCCGCTCTCGCTCGGCCTTCTCCTTGGCGGCCTTTTCGGCTTCGAGCGCGGCCATCTTGCGGCCGGCGGGCGAATCGATGCGGCCCATGCGCGACGTCTCGGTCACCGAACCGTCGGTGTTGAGCGACGGCGGATCGATCGGCACGCGCTCGCCACGCGCCCGGCGCTTGGACCAGTCGGAGACGATGCTCGCTTCCTTGATGCCGGCAATCGTCGGCTTGGGTGGCGGCACACTGGCCTTGAGCGCGCTGTTGAAGGCCGAGTCATAGGTGCTTTGATAGGCGTTATAGGCGCTCCTAAGCGAATCCGGCTGCGTGGTCGCCGGGCAGGGGCCGGTCGGATTGAAGGTCTGCCCATCGGGGGCGACCTGGTTGAAGACGTAGCGCTTCTCGCAGACGTCGACTTTCGGTGGCACCTTGGTGACCTCGAAATTGTCGTAGCCGACTTTCAGCATCTTCCAGAATTCGTAATTCGGGTCGTTGCGGTAGCGCGCCATGTTGGCGGCCGTCATGCGGAACGGAAAAGCCTGGATCTGGAACTCGGTCTGGCCACCCTGGAAGGCGTCGCGGCCGAAGGCGTAGATCTGCTCGATCTGGGCGTCGGTCATCGAATAGCAGCCCGATGACGAGCAGGCGCCATGCACCATCAGGTTCTGGCCGGTGCGGCCATTGGCACGATCATAGGCGTTGGGAAAGCCGATGTTGAACGACAGATGGTAATTNGGTTCTGGCCGGTGCGGCCATTGGCACGATCATAGGCGTTGGGAAAGCCGATGTTGAACGACAGATGGTAATTCGAGCGCGGATTCATCTGCGACGGGCGAACCGTGTAAAAACCTTCCGGCGCCTGGCGGTCGCCTTCGGTGTATTTCGGGCCGAGCTTGCCCGACCATTTGCAGATGTCGTAGCTCGCCACCATGTCGTAGCGGCCATTGGTCTTGGCCTTCCAGATCTCAAGCTTGCCTTCTTCCTTGAAGATGCGCGCCATCACCGAAGAGGTGCGGACCATGCCCTTGGCTCTCATATCGGCAAGGACCTTGTCGGGCAGCGGCTTGTTGGCTTCCGGGGCAAAGTCCTTCATCGACGAATCATTACAGCCCGCGACGGCAATCGAGGCGGCAAGAACTCCAGTGCGGGCAAGCTTGGCAAACATGGATAAGGCTATGTCTTTTCTTTCGGGCCAATGGCTTCGAAACGGCCACACCCGCATGCTGAACACTGACGGACCGTAAGCCCGTTAACCTTGAAAATTCCTTACCGCAAGGCTCGGCCGTTCTCCCGCGGTGGTTTCATTGAACCGAATGGGGCGGCATTTTTGTGGCGAAATTGCTCATCGCCGCCACATTGGCGTGGACAGGCAGCTTCCGTCTGCCTTGTTCCGCCGCCCAAAAGGCGTCAGAGGCTGCGGCCCATCGCCAGATACTTCTCGCGGCGCTGTTCGCGGAAATCGGTGTTGGCGCCGGCGAATTCGTTCATCGTCTTGGCGATGAGATCGCCGGTCGCGGCAATCACCGTTTCGGGCGCGCGCTGGGCGCCACCCATCGGCTCGGGGATGATGGCGTCGATGACCTTCAGTTCCAGGAGATCCTGCGCGGTGATCTTCATGTTGGTTGCCGCGTCCTTGGAGCGCGTCGTGTCACGCCACAGGATGGAGGCGGCACCTTCCGGCGAAATCACCGAATAGATGGCGTGTTCGAGCATGTAGACGCGGTTGGCGGTGGCGATCGCGATAGCGCCGCCCGAACCGCCTTCGCCGATAACCACCGAGATCGACGGTACTTTCAGGCCAAGGCAGGCCGAGGTCGATCGGGCAATGGCTTCGGCCTGGCCGCGCTCCTCGGCGCCAACGCCGGGATAGGCGCCGGCCGTGTCGACCAGCGTCAAAAGCGGGATCTTGAAACGGTCGGCCAGTTCCATCAGCCGCACCGCCTTGCGATAGCCTTCGGGGCGTACCGAACCGAAATTGTGCTTCAGGCGGCTCGCCGTGTCCGAACCCTTTTCCTGGCCGAGAATCGCGATGGGCTCGCCGCGGAAACGGGCAAAGCCGCCGACGATCGCCTGGTCCTCGCCGAAATTGCGGTCGCCGGCGAGTGGCGTGAAGTCGCTGAACAGGCCCTTGATGTAGTCGATGCAGTGCGGCCGGTCGGAGTGGCGCGCCACCTGCACTTTCTGCCACGGCGTCAGCGCCTTGTAGAGTTCGCGCAGCGCGTCGCGCGAGCGCTTCTCGAGCCTGGTGATCTCATCGGCGACATCGACCGCCTCGCCGTTCTCGGCAAGCTTCTTGAGCTCGAGGATCTTGAGCTCAAGATCCTGGACCGGCTTTTCGAAATCGAGGTAATTGTACATGCTTGGGCGGACCGNGAGCGCTTCTCGAGCCTGGTGATCTCATCGGCGACATCGACCGCCTCGCCGTTCTCGGCAAGCTTCTTGAGTTCGAGGATCTTGAGCTCAAGATCCTGGACCGGCTTTTCGAAATCGAGGTAATTGTACATGCTTGGGCGGACCGATACGTCGGAAGGCAATGACAGCGGAACCGTTGAAACCAAGGCTCCGGGCGGTGAAATGTCGTCCTCACATAGCGATATGAGGCCTAGTCGGCAAGCGGATGATGATCGTTGACCAGCCGCACCAGCCGCTCTTCCAGCACATGGGTGTAAATCTGTGTCGTCGATATGTCGGCATGGCCAAGCAGTTGCTGAACGGCTCTCAGGTCGGCGCCGTTCTGGAGGAGATGGCTGGCGAAAGCATGGCGCAGCACGTGCGGCGAGATTTTGGCCGAGGCGATGCCGGCGCGCGCCGCCAATCCTTTCAGGTCACGGGCAAAGACCTGGCGCGAGAGATAGCCGCTGTCGGATGCCGCCGGAAACAGGAACGGGCTGTTGGCGAAGGCGGGCAGCTTGGCCCGGGCTTCAAGCCAGTTCCGCATCGCCGCGCGCGCCTTGGCCGACAGCGGCACCATGCGTTCCTTGTCGCCCTTGCCGCGTACCATGAAGAAACGGTCGTCGCGCTGCGCCACCGTCACCGGCAGGCCGACCAGCTCGGAAACGCGCAGTCCGGTGGCGTAGAGCACTTCGACCAGCGCATGCAGGCGCAAGGCCGCCTGCCTGTCGGCGTGGCCGAGCCCATCATCGCCGGCTTCCTGCGCGGCGCGGTCGATCAGCCGGCCGGTTTCGGCCTCGCTCATCGTCTTAGGCAGCGGGCGGCCCTTTTTCGGGCTGTCCAGCGTGCCGGTGGGGTCATCCGCGCGCAGGCCCTCGGCGTAAAGGAACTTGAAGAACTGCCGGATCGCCGACAGTTTGCGCGCCTGCGAGGTCGGCGCGAAGCCACGCGCGGCGATATCGTCGAGATAGGCCCTGATGTCGGCGGCGCCGGCGCGGGCAAGTCCGCCATCGATCCCCTCGGAAGCATCCTCGAGATCGCGGCGATAGGAGGAAAGCGTGTTCTCCGCCGCTCCGCGCTCGGCGCTCATCATTTCCAGGAAGGCCTCGATGCGAGCGGCGCTGTTCATGTCCTTGAGGCGGTTCCGAGTCGGTCTTCTTGGGGTTCAGTTTTTCTTCGGATTGAGCTTTTCCGGCGGAATACGCACGCTCATCTCGGCTTTTTTCGGCTCGACAAACATCACCAGCGCGAACATCGTACCATAGGCAATGCCGGCCAGAATCGCGAGGGTCACGACAAAGCGAAACAGTGTCGGCATTCAGTTCTCGCCCGTCTTCTTGTTCTGCGTTTCCAAACCCTGTGCCCTTATGGGACGCCAATCCGGCCAATTCAAGGAAGAAGCGGACCCTGTTAGCAACTCCTGACGCAAGCGTCGCTCTGTCCATATCGGCCCAAGGCACTCGGCAAGCTTGACGCAAACCGGCTTTTCATGTCGATACGCCGGCAAAGAGGCCGAAGAAACAGCCGATGAACGCGCTACAGGCAAATCCCCCAGGCGAGACCCATGGCACGCTGCTTGGCCGGCTGGGCAGCCGGTCCATCGTCTTTGTCGGGCTGATGGGCGCCGGCAAGACGGCGATCGGCCGCAAGGTGGCGACCATGCTTTCGCTGCCCTTCATCGACAGCGACCAGGAGATCGAAAGCGTGTCGCGGATGACCGTGCCGGAGCTGTTCGAGCGCTATGGCGAAACCGAGTTCAGGGCCTTGGAACAGCGTGTCATCCTGCGCGTGCTGGAAAACGGTCCGCAGGTTCTGTCGACCGGCGGCGGTGCCTTCATGAACGCGCAGACGCGCGAAGCCATCGCCGCCCATGGGGTCTCGGTGTGGCTGAAGGCCGAGCTCGACCTTCTGATGGACCGCGTTTCCAAGAAGCAGAACCGGCCGCTCTTGAAAAGCGCCGATCCCCGTGCCGTGCTGGAGCGGCTGATGGCGGAACGCTATCCGGTCTATGCGACCTCTGACGTCACCGTGCCGACCCGCGACGATCGCAAGGAGGTCATCGCGGCCGAGGTGATCGAGGCGCTGTGCCGGCATTTCGGCATCGATGCGATAGCCGCGACGGGCGAGGTCGAATCATGAGCGCGGATCAGCCAGTCACAGTCGAAGTCGGTCTGGGCGACCGTGCCTACGACATATTGATCGGCTCCGGCCTGCTGTCGCGCGCCGGCGTTGAGATTTCGCGCCGGCTGCCGGGCACGCGCGCCGCTGTGGTGACCGACGAGAACGTCGCCGCCGCGCATCTCGATACGCTGAGGGCCGGGCTCGAGAAGAGTGGCATCCAGCCCGCGATCATCACGATGCCGCCCGGCGAGAAGACCAAGAGCTTTGCCCATCTCGAGGCGGTGGTCGACGGCGTCCTGGCCGCCAGGCTGGAGCGCGGCGACGTCGTCATCGCGCTTGGCGGCGGCGTCATCGGCGATCTCACCGGTTTTGCCTCCGGGATCGTGCGGCGTGGCATGAATTTCGTGCAGGTTCCGACCTCGCTTCTGGCGCAGGTCGATTCTTCGGTCGGCGGCAAGACCGGCATCAACAGCCCGCGCGGCAAGAACCTCGTCGGCGTCTTCCTCCAGCCCAGGCTGGTGCTGGCCGATACCGAAGTGCTCGATACGCTGCCGATCCGCGAATTTCGCGCCGGCTATGCCGAGCTTGCCAAATACGGGCTGATCGACCGGCCGGATTTCTTCGCCTGGCTGGAAGCGAATTGGGAAAAGGTGTTCGCCGGCGGACCGGAGCGGGTCCAGGCCATTGCCGAAGCCTGCCGCGCCAAGGCCGATGTCGTTGCCCGCGACGAGTTCGAGACCGGCGACCGCGCTCTGCTCAACCTCGGCCATACGTTCGGGCACGCGCTCGAAGCCGCCACGCAGTATGACGGGACGCGCCTCGTCCACGGCGAGGGGGTCGCCATCGGCATGGCGCTGGCGTACCGGTTCTCCTCTCGGCTCAATCTCGCCAGCCCCGACGACGCGGCCCGCGTCGAGGCGCATCTGCGTGCCGTCGGGCTGCCGTGGCGGATGGCCGACATTCCGGGCGACTTGCCCGATGCCAATGCGCTGCTTTCATTCATCACGCAGGACAAGAAAGTGTCGCGCGGTGCGCTGACCTTTATTCTGACGCGCGGGATCGGCGAGGCTTTCATCGCCAAGGATGTGCCGGCCTCGGAAGTGCTGGCGTTCCTCAGGGAAAACCATCCAGACAACGGGAAAGCCGGCTGAGATGGACACTGGCTGGGTCGTCTTCGCCGTTCTTGCCATCCTCGTCATCCTGGTCGTTGCCGTGCGAACCCGCCTGCTTGCCATGTTCGGCTATGAACTCTCGCGCATCGAGCCGCAGCGGTCGAGTCAGGACGAGTTGCGCGGCGCGGTCGACGATTTTCGCCGCGACGGCCAGGTGGTGCGTGAGGATCGCGACCGCATCGGCGGCCTGTTCGACCTCGAAGAGCTCGAAGTTTCCGACGTCATGGTCCACCGCACGAATATGCGCTCGGTCAATGCCGACAATGCGCCGGAAGCGGTGGTGCGCGAGATCCTGCAGAGCCCGCACACCCGCATGCCGCTCTGGAAAGGTTCACTCGACAACATCGTCGGCGTGCTGCACGCCAAGGATCTGCTGCGCGCGCTGAACGAAGCCGGCAATGATTTCTCGCGGATCGACGTGATGAAGATCGCGTCAAAACCGTGGTTCGTGCCCGACACCACGACCTTGCAGGAACAGCTCAACGCCTTCCTGCGCCGCAAGGCGCATTTTGCCGTCGTCGTCGATGAATATGGCGAGGTCGAAGGGCTGGTGACGCTGGAGGACATTATCGAGGAGATCGTCGGCGAGATCGCGGACGAGCACGATGTCGACATCCAGGGCGTCAAGCAGGAGGCGGACGGCTCCGTCGTCGTCGAGGGCACGGTGCCGATCCGCGACCTCAACCGGGCGCTCGACTGGAACCTGCCGGACGAAGAGGCGACGACGATCGCCGGCCTCGTCATCCACGAGGCGCAATCGATCCCCGAGGAGAAGCAGGCTTTTACCTTCCACGGCAAGCGCTTCGTCGTCATGAAACGCGACAAGAACCGGATTGCCAGGGTCAGGATCCGGCCGGCCGGCGACAGTTAGATCGGGTCAGTGTTTGATAGGATCGCCGAGCCGCTCCAACTCTTTGTTTTACGAGATTCCGGGCGGAAAGCCGCTACGCACTTTTTCCTGGAATTGCTATCGAGCCGTCGCCTTACCAATCCTTCGCGGAAACCCCGCCCGCCACGATGCATTCTTCGCCGATGACGATCGATCGGCGAACCTTGCTCCTGGCCTCGATGGCTGCCTTGTTGCCAACCCGCACGAGAGCGGCGCGAGATACGCCATCCCCGGAAACTGTGGCCTACGGTCAGGCCAAGCAGCCGCGCTGGCGTTCCTGAACGAGGGTCGGTTGAGCGCACCGGCTGTGTTCCACTCGTTGTGCCGGGCACCCGCCGATGCGGCCGGGCGGAAATTCAACAGTCGTTGCTTGAGCGCTCGCTGAGCGTCGCACCGGTTTCGGCGTCGACCGAAGCGAGGCTGACCTCATAACCCCAGAGGCTTCGGACATGGCGCAGGGTCGCGTCGCGGCTGCCGCTGTCGAGCAGTACGCCCTCCTTCACCTTGTGCTGCAGCCGCAAATGCCGGTTACCGAGCAGGTCGACATCCACCACCTGGATATCCGGCCGGCTCGCCCCGATGTCGTAGCTCTGGGCCAGCGCGGCACGTATCTTTTGGTAGCCGCGCTCGTTGTGGATCGAGGCGACCTCGTAATGCGCGTTGTCGGCCTGATCGGCCAGGACAAACATCCGCCATTTCCGTATCAGGGCTGGGCTGAGGTGCTGGCGGATGAAGGATTCGTCGCGGTGGTTGGCCCAGGCGTCCAGGAGCACATCGCGCCAGTCACCCCGGCCCGCAATGTCGGGAAACCAGTCGCGGTCTTCCGCCGTAGGCGCGGTCGAAATGCGCTGGATGTCCTGCATCATGTCGAGGCCGAGCGCGTATGGGTTGATACCGGAGAACCGGGGGTCGTCGAAGGCCGGCTGGAAGATCACATTGGAATGGTTGCGCAGGACCTCGAGCATGGCGCCCTCGCTGATCTGGCCGCGGTCGAACAATGCGTTCATGAGGGTGTAATGCACGAAGGTGGCGCAGCCTTCATTCATCACCTGCGTTTGCCGCTGCGGATAGAAATACTGCGCGACGATGCGCACGATGCGGATGATCTCGCGCTGCCAGGGCTCCAGGATAAGACTGTTCTTCTCGAGGAAATAGAGCAGATTTTCCTCGGGCAGGTTGAGCGATTTCTTCCGCTCCGCCAAGCCTTCGTCCTTCTTCTCCGTCTTGCTGCTCTCCTGCGAGTGTGGCAGCGTGCGCCACAAGTCGTTGTAGGAGCGTTCTTCATACTCCAGGCGCTCGCGCAGCCCTTCACGCTGCCGCTCCGACGACAGCTTTGGCGGCCTGTGGTATCGGAACACGCCTTGTTCCATCAGCGCGTGGGCGCAGTCGAGAATGCTTTCCACGGCCGACAGTCCGTGCCGCTCCTCGCATCGGGCGATGTAGCCCTTGGCGAACTCCAGGTAGCTCAGAATCCCCCCGGCGTCGGTCCACTGCCGGAACAGGTGATTGTTCTTGAAGAAATGATTGTGTCCGAGCGCCGCATGCGCCGTCACCAGGGCCTGCAAGGCCATGGTGTTTTCCTCCATCAGGTAGACGATGCAGGGATTGGAGTTGATGACCAGTTCGTAAGCCAGGCCCCGTCCACCCTTGCGGTAGAGAAAATCCTGGTACAGGAAATGCTTGCCGAACGACCAATGACGGTACATCAGCGGCATGCCGACCGATGAATAGGCGTCGAGCATCTGTTGCGAGGAAATGATTTCCATCTGCACCGGATAGGTGTCCAGCTTGAGGTCCTCGATGGCGATTGCCGCGATCGCCTCGTAGGCGTGCGACAATTTCAGGAAATCCCAGTCGGATCCGGAAAAGAGCAAACCGGGTTTGCTGGCTGTCCTGGCCATGGTTCCCCTCAGGCGCTCTTCCGGAGCGCGGGCTGTTTGGCGAAGAGCTGACGAAAGACAGGATAGATATCGGCGGCCGTGGCTATGCGGCTCATCTGGAAGTTCGGCCAGTTCGATTCGATGGCGCTGTAGGCTCGCCAGAGCGACGTCCCGTTTTCAGTCGCACCGAAGATGTGACTCTCGCGTTCGTCGATGATCTCGACATAGGCGAAATACTGGCACAGGCGCATGAGCTTGCCGTTCAGCAGGGCGATGCAGCGCTCGGAATCGGTGGCGAAATTGTCGCCATCCGAGGCCTGGGCGGCGTAGATGTTCCACTCGCTCGCGGGGTAACGCTGCTCGATGACGCGATGCATCTCCTCGAGCGCGGTGGAAACGACGGTGCCACCGCTTTGCGAGCAGTAGAAGAAGGTTTCCTCATCCACCTCCTGCGCCTCGTGCGTGTGGCGGATGAAGACGATTTCGGTGCGTTCATAACGTCGCTTCAGGAACAGGTGCAGCAGCACGAAGAAGCGCTTGGCCAAGTCCTTCTCGCGCTCGCCCATCGAGCCTGACACATCCATCAGGCAGAACATGACCGCTTTCGCATTCGGCACCGGGCGCTGGTCGAAGCGGTTGAACCGGATGTCGACCGGGTCGACGAAGGCGATCCGCCGGCGCCGGCGCTCCAGCCGCTCGATCTCTTCTTTGAGCGCCACGACGCGCTCGCGCGCTTGAGCATCAGGCGGTGCGGCCTCCAGCAAGGCGAGTTCCTGCGTGATCGCATCGACCGCCGCTTGCTTGGGGCGCCTGAGCGCAATGCGGCGGCCGTGGCTGTTGCGCATCGTGCGGCCGACATTGATGTTGGTTGGCGAACCGGTGGCGGCGAAACCCGCCCGGCGCGGCTTGAAGGCAAGGATCTCCTTGAGATTGAGCTTGACCAGGTCGGGCAGTTCGAGATCCTCGAAGAAGAGATCGAGCACCTCCTCGCGCGAAAGCACGAAACGAAAGTCGTCCTCGGACGCGGTTTTTCCCGGTGACGAACCGCCCATGCCTCCGCCCTGACCGGGCTTGGCGATCAGGTCGCCTTGGGAGAATTGCCTGTTGCCCGGCAGGATGTGCCGGCGCCGGCCGGTGTCCCTGGCGTCGTTGAAGGTCGGCTCGCCAGTGCCTCTTTCGGGCATCGGCACGACATGCTCCGCGTCCACGTCGGCGATCCGCCCAGCGCGGATCTGGTCGCGAATGCTGCGCTTTAGCTCCTCGCGGGCACGCCTGAGAAAGCGCTGGCGGTTGCCAAGGCTTTTGTCCTTCGGATTCAGGCGGCGGTCGATAAAGATCGGCATGCAACCATCCGGACTGCTCTCAGCCCGCCTTGTTCACCCGCATGTACCAATCGACCAGCCGGCGCACCTGCCGTTCCGTATAGCCGCGCTCCACCATCCGCTGGACGAATTCATTATGCCGCTTTTCGGTGACGCTATCCTGCTTGGAGCCGAAGCTGATCACGGGCAGGAGGTCCTCGACCTGGCCGAACATGCGCTTTTCGATAACCTCGCGCAGCTTCTCGTAGCTCGTCCATGACGGGTTGCGGCCATGGTTGCGCGCCCGGGCACGCAGCGTGAACTTCACCACCTCGTTGCGGAAGTCCTTCGGATTGGCGATGCCTGCCGGTTTTTCGACCTGCGACAGTTCGTTGTCCAACACCTCGCGATTGAGGATTTGGCCGGTGTCGGGGTCCTTGTAGTCCTGGTCCTCGATCCAGGCATCGGCATAGGCGATGTAGCGGTCGAACAGGTTCTGGCCATATTCGCTATAGGACTCCAGATAGGCCTTCTGGATTTCATGGCCGATGAACTCGGCGTAACGGGCGGCCAGCTCCGACTTGATGAATTCGAGATAGGCGGCTTCCGTCTCCTTCGGAAACTGCTCCCGTTTGATCGCCTCTTCCAGGATGTACATAAGATGCACGGGGTCCGCCGCGACCTCGTTGGTGTCGTAGTTGAACGTCTGCGACAGGATCTTGAAGGCGAAGCGCGTGCTGACGCCGGTCATGCCTTCGTCGACGCCGGCGGCGTCGCGATATTCCTGGACTGACTTCGCCCTCGGGTCGACTTCCTTGAGGTTCTCGCCATCATAGGCGCGCATTTTGGTGTGCAGCGGCGAATTGTCGTGCTCGGCAAGGCGTGTCGAGACGCTGAACCGNCAGCTTCTCGTAGATCTGCCTCTCTTCGGTGATGCGCAGGCAATACGGCACCTTGACCACGAGGATGCGATCGAGAAACGCCTCATTGTTCTTGTTGTTTTTGAACTGTTGCCACTCGGATTCGTTGGAATGGGCAACGATGATGCCCTGGTACGGAAAGGCACCGAAATTCTCGGTGCCGTTGTAACTGCCTTCCTGGGTCGCCGTCAGCAATGGATGCAGCACCTTGATGGGCGCCTTGAACATCTCGACGAATTCGAGCAGGCCTTGCGTCGTTCGGTTCAGCCCGCCGCTGTAGGAATAAGCGTCAGGGTCGGACTGGCTGAAATTTTCCAATTGCCTGATGTCGACCTTGCCAACCAGGGCCGAGACGTCCTGATTGTTCTCGTCGCCAGGCTCGGTCTTGGCGATGCCGATCTGGCGCAGCCGCGACGGCATCAGTTTGACGACGCTGAATTTGGAAATGTCGCCGGACAGTTCGTCGAGGCGCTTGGCCGCCCATGGCGAGATAAGTCCGTTCAGGCGGCGCCGGGCTATCCCGTATTTGTCCTCCAGGAGATCGCTCATGCGATCGGGATGGAACAGGCCAAGCGGCGATTCGAAAACCGGACTGATCTGGTTGCCGACCTTCAGCGTGTAGATCGGGCGCTCTTCCATCAATTTCTTCAACCGTTCGGCCAAGGAGGATTTGCCGCCGCCGACCGGACCCAAGAGGTAGAGGATCTGCTTGCGCTCCTCGAGGCCCTGGGAGGCATAGCGGAAATAGCCGGCGATGCGCTCGATCGTATCTTCCATCCCGTAAAAGTCGGAGAAGGAGGGATATATCTTGACGGTCCGGTTCGAGAAGATACGGCCTAGCCGCTCGTCCTTGCTGGTGTCGACCAGGTTTGGCTCGCCGATCGCCTCGACCATTCGTTCCGGCGCCGAGGCATACATCGATTTGTCCTCGCGGCAGGCGAGCAGATATTGCTGGAGACTTATCTCTTCCTGGGCGGCGTTCGCATAAATTTCCGAGAAGAGATGGAAGACGTCGGATTGGTTCTCACGCATGTTCGTTGCCTTCGGAGCCATTTTGATGGGGCTCGCATATTCAACTGCGGGAAGGCATTGTTTGTTCCGTCGGCGCGCATGCATCTGGTACTGAAATCCAAACAACGCTCCGGCCCGAATGGCCGCCCATCAACCGCGATTTCGGCGGAGATGACGGCAGTGCGCCGAACGCCGCGGCGCCAGCGTTCCTGAAATCGACGATCGCCTGATCCTGCCGACCGTCGCTCGCCCATTCCGTGGCTGGATCATGCCAAAAGCGGCGGCGGGATATTGCCGTGCCGATATCCGCGGGTGCAATTGCTCTTCGTGAATGGGAGAAAATTTGCATGAATGGCGCCGATGTTCTGTGCGACGTGCTGTTGGCTAATGACGTGAATGTCTGCTTCGCCAATCCCGGCACATCCGAAATGCATTTCGTCGCGGCCCTCGACCGCAAGCCGGCGATGCGCTGCGTGCTCGGCCTGTTCGAGGGGGTGGTGACGGGTGCGGCCGACGGCTATGCGCGCATGACCGATCGACCCGCCGCGACGCTGCTGCACACCGGCCCGCGGGCCTCGCCAATGGGCTGGCCAACATGCACAATGCAAGGCGCGCCTTCAGCCCGATGATCAACATCGTCGGGGACCATGCCTCCTACCATCTGCCGCTCGACGCGCCGCTCACCAGCGACATAGAGGGGCTGGCGGCGCCGATGTCGAAGTGGGTGCGCCGCATCGAAGGGCCCACGGATGTCCAACCGGCCACGGAGGCGGCCCTTCGCGCCTCGCTGACACCGCCGGGTGTCGCAACGCTGATCCTGCCGGCGGACGCGGCCTGGGGCGACGCCGACGCGGTTTCGCCCGTCAAAGTGGAACTCGCATCGCCGCGAGCCGTCGACATCGACGCCGTGCGAGCGGTGGCTACCGCGATCCGTGCCGCTCCCGGGCGCGTCGGCATGATCGTTCGGGGACGGGCGGCGCGAGCCGATGCCCTCGAGATCGCCGGCCAGATTTCAGCGGCCTGCGATGTCAGGCTGTTCAGCGAGGTGTTGATCGCGCGTATGCAGCGCGGGCGCGGGCGTGTCGCGCCGACGCGCATTCCCTATCCCGTCGACGCGGCGACGGCAGCGCTCAGGGATATCGATGTCCTTGTGCTGATCGGCGGAAAGGAGCCGGTCGCCTTCTTCGCCTATCCGGGAAAACCGGGAAGGCTTGTCCGTGACGATTGCCAGGTGCTGACGCTCGCCGCCCATGGTCAGGATCTGCATGCGGCGCTGGAGGCGCTTCGCGACGAACTACGCGTCAAGCAATCGCAACCGGCGTTGGTTGCAAGCGCCTTTCCCGAGGAGGCAACACCAACCGGCAGATTGACGGAAGATGCAATTGCACTCTCCGTCGCCAAAAAGCTGCCGGGCGACGCGATCGTTTGCGACGAGGCGGTCACTTCGGCGCGACGCTTCTTCGCGCTGTCGGCCTTTGCCGCGCCGCACGACTATATGATGGGCACGGGCGGGTCGATCGGCGGCGGCATTCCGCTGGCGACAGGCGCGGCGATCGCCTGTCCCGGCCGCAAGGTAATCAATCTGGAGGCCGACGGCAGCGGCATGTACACGGTGCAGGGCCTGTGGACGCAGGCGCGGGAAAATCTCGACGTGGTGACGATCGTCTTTTCCAACCGCACCTATGCGATCCTGCATGGCGAAATGCGCAATGTCGGGGTGAACGCGATCGGCGAAAATGCCAGGCGCATGCTCGACCTCGACCATCCGGCGCTGGACTGGGTTTCGCTGGCCAAAGGCATGGGCGTGGAGGCGGCGCGTGCCGACACCTGCGAGCGGTTTAACGCGCTGCTCGATGCCGCCTTGTCGCGGCGCGGGCCATTCCTGATCGAAGCGATAATCTGAACAGCGCGAGACGCGCGCTACAGCTCAGCTCGGGGACTTGGCCTACCAGCGCGTCTGTTCGCCGGGCGCCGTGGGCTCGATAGCCAGTGCGTGAACGCCGGCCTTCAACTCGTCGGCCAGCAGTTCGTTGACGGCGCGGTGGCGCTCGACGCGGCTCATGCCAACAAAATTCGCCGAGACGATACGGACACGGAAATGTGTCTCGCCGGTGCCATCGAACTCAGCGTGGTGACCGGATTCCACGTGATGATGGCCGGCGTGGAGATGGCTTTCGTTGAGGATGACCAGCCGCTCGGGCGAAAATGCCCTGTTGAGCTTGTCTTCCATGGTCGCCTGTATGGACATCGTCTTCTCCCTTCACCACATATGGTCGGCGCGCCGGCGTGAAAACCGGAAACAGGATTCGCCGGGCCGCCGGCGCGCAACAAAATCGGTCGTTCGCCTGCTTTAAGCCGCGATTCAGCGGTTAGGGCGATCATCGCGAAAATGTCAATTCTTGTTTCGCATCTGCGAACGCCCCATAAATGGGTTAGATGAAGCCGTATCCCAAATATTTCGAGAAGATTCGCGTCCGCCCCGACAAGGACGCGGAGGTGAAGGCGCACGCGCCGATCTGCCAGTGGGATGGCTGCAAGGAGGCGGGCACGCATCGCGCGCCGGTCGGCCGCATGAAGGAGGGCGAGTATTTCCGCTTCTGCTTCGACCATGTGCGTGAGTACAACAAGGGCTTCAACTACTTCTCCGGCGTGCCGGACACCGAGGTGGCGCGCTTCCAGAAGGAAGCGATGACCGGCCACCGGCCGACTTGGAAGATGGGCGTCAACGGCGCCTCGACGCGTTCTTCGCCCGACATGGCGCAGATGCGCTCCGGCCGCGCGGGCTATTACAACCGCATGCGCGACCCGTTCGACCTGTTCAAGGGACCGAAGGATCCGCGCGAGGCGCGCGAGCGCAAGGCCAAGCCGCTTGAGGCCAAGGCGCTGGAAACGCTTGGCCTTGATACAAAGGCGACTGGCAAGGACATCAAGGCGCGCTATAAGGAACTGGTGAAGCGTCACCATCCGGATGCGAATGGCGGCGACAGAGGTTCGGAAGACCGGTTCCGCGATGTGCTTCAGGCCTATCGCGTGCTCAAACAGGCGGGCCTGTGCTGAGCGACCCTATGGTTCGTGTCGTTTTCCAACTTTCATAAGGTTGGAAAAGGCTCTAAGACCGCCCCCGAACAAAATGGATTGCCGGCGAAACGCGACGTTTCGCCCGTGGAGACGTTGAGAGATATGAACAAGGTCGATCGCGACATCGCCAACCTGCCCGACACGACGGTGTCGGTGAAGGAGAAATTCGGTTTCGAGTCCAAGATGGTGGTGCCAGCGTACTCGGTCACCAGCGAGCATGTGCCCGATGTCGATCCCGACTATCTGTTCGACAAGGCGACGACCTTGGCGATCCTCGCCGGGTTTGCCTACAACCGCCGCGTCATGGTGTCGGGCTATCACGGCACCGGCAAGTCGACCCATATCGAACAGGTCGCCGCCCGCCTCAACTGGCCCTGCGTGCGCGTCAATCTCGACAGCCATGTCAGCCGTATCGATCTCGTCGGCAAGGACGCGATCGTGGTCAAGGACGGCCTGCAGATCACTGAATTCCGCGACGGCATCCTGCCCTGGGCCTACCAGCACAATGTGGCGCTCTGCTTCGACGAGTATGACGCCGGCCGTCCGGACGTGATGTTCGTCATCCAGCGCGTGCTGGAATCGTCCGGCCGACTGACGCTGCTCGACCAGAGCCGGGTCATCCGCCCGCATCCGGCGTTCCGGCTGTTTTCGACCGCAAATACGGTTGGTCTAGGCGACACCACTGGCCTTTATCACGGCACCCAGCAGATCAACCAGGCGCAGATGGACCGCTGGTCGATCGTTACCACGCTGAATTATCTGCCGCACGACAATGAAGTGAACATCGTGCTGGCCAAGGCCAAGCATTATCGCGACACCAAGGGCAAGGACATCGTCAACAAGATGGTGCGCGTCGCCGACATGACGCGCTCGGCCTTCATCAATGGCGACCTGTCGACGGTGATGAGCCCGCGTACCGTCATCACCTGGGCCGAGAATGCCGAGATCTTCGGCGATGTCGGCATGGCGTTCCGGCTGACCTTCCTCAACAAGTGCGACGAGCTGGAGCGTTCGGTGGTTGCCGAGTTCTACCAGCGCGCCTTCGGCCAGGATCTGCCCGAGAGCGCGGCCAATGTGGTGCTGGGCTAAGCAGAGCCTCTATGGCGGGTCCGGGCGACAATACGCGCAACAAGTCCAAGACGGGGTCTGAAGCCGACAGCTTCAAGCGCGCCGTCACCGTCTGCATGCGCGCCATTGCCGGCGACAAGGAAATGGAAGTCGGCTTCGCCAAGGACAGGCCGGCGCTGGCGGGCAGCCGTGCGCGGCTGCCCGAACTGCCCAAGAAGGCATCGAAGTCCGACATCGCGATTACCCGCGGGCTCGGCGATTCCATGGCGTTGAAGCGCGCCTGCCATGATGTGCGCATCCACAGCAAGCTGGCGCCGGAAGGCAAGGCCGCCCGCGCCATCTACGACGCGGTCGAACAGGCCCGCGTCGAGGCGATCGGCAGCCGCGCCATGCAGGGCGTCGCCGACAATATAGGCTCGATGCTGGAGGACAAATACACCAAGGCCAACCTCGTCGACGTCAAGGATAAGGCGGACGCGCCCATCGAGGAGGCGCTGGCGCTGATGGTGCGCGAAAAGCTGACCGGCCGGCCGGTGCCGAAGAGCGGCGAGCGGCTGGTCGAACTCTGGCGGCCCTGGGTCGAGGAGAAGGCCAAGGCCGACCTCGACGGCCTGTCGGAAAAGCTCGAGGACCAGCAGGCCTTCGCCCGCGTCGTGCGCGAGATGCTTGCCTCCATGGAAATGGCCGAGGAACTCGGCGACGACCAGGAGACCGAAGACTCCGAGGACAATGACGACAACCAGCCGCAAGGCGAGGAACAAAGCGAGGAAGGCGGCGAGGACGATTCAGGCTCCGAGCAGTCCCAGTCCGAGGACGCCGAGGCATCGGCCGACGACGAGCAATCGGCGGAGACGGAAGCCTCCGACGCCACCGCTGACGATTTGTCCGACGACGACGATGCCGATGCCGAGACGCCCGGCGAGGCTAGGCGCAACGACAATCCCTTCACCAATCTGCCGAAGGAAATCGACTACAAGGTTTACACGTCAGCTTTCGACGAGACGGTCGGCGCGGAGGAGCTCTGCGAAGAGGAAGAACTCGACCGGCTGCGCGCCTTCCTCGACAAGCAACTCGCCAATCTGTCGGGCGTGGTCGGACGGCTCGCCAACCGGCTGCAGCGCCGGCTGATGGCGCAGCAGAACCGGTCCTGGGATTTCGACCTGGAAGAGGGCTATCTCGACCCGGCGCGACTGGTGCGCGTCGTCATCGATCCGATGCAGCCGCTGTCGTTTAAGCAGGAGCGCGACACCAAGTTCCGCGACACGGTGGTGACGCTGGTGCTCGACAATTCCGGCTCGATGCGTGGCCGGCCGATCACGGTCGCCGCCACCTGCGCCGATATTCTGGCGCGCACGCTGGAGCGCTGCGGCGTCTCGGTCGAGATCCTCGGCTTTACCACGCGGGCCTGGAAGGGCGGACAGGCGCGCGAGAAGTGGCTGAAGGACGGCAAGCCGCCGAACCCCGGCCGCCTCAACGATCTGCGTCATATCATCTACAAATCCGCCGATCATCCATGGCGGCGGGCACGCCGCAACCTTGGCCTGATGATGCGCGAAGGCCTGCTCAAGGAAAATATCGACGGCGAGGCGCTGCTGTGGGCGCACAATCGGCTGATTGCCCGGCCTGAACAGCGCAAGATCCTGATGATGATCTCGGACGGCGCGCCGGTCGACGATTCCACGCTGTCGGTCAATCCGGGCAATTATCTCGAGCGGCATCTGCGCGCTGTCATCGAATTGATCGAGACGCGCTCACCGGTCGAGCTGCTGGCCATCGGCATAGGCCATGACGTCACGCGCTACTACAGGCGCGCTGTCACCATCGTCGATGCCGAGGAACTGGCCGGCGCGATGACCGAGCAGCTGGCGTCGCTGTTCGCCGAGGAGAGCGCGAAGGATACGCGTCGCGGCGGCGTGCGGCGCGCCGGATGATCTTTTCGCGAGGCGGGTTTAGGCAAACGCTTTTCGCCGCCATCGTCCTGCTCGCCGGTGTTCCGGCAGGTTCGGCCGGCTCGGCTCCAGTTGAACCTGTCGCCGTCTCGGCACGCCCGATCACCGAATTCCACATTGGCCGCGCCGACAAGCAATTCGGTCCGCTCGAATTCGTCGGTGGGCTGGAAATGACGTCGCCATCACGCGATTTCGGCGCGTTGTCGGCCTTTCGGTTCCTGAAAGCGGGCAGTGATTTCATCGGTGTTGCCGACACCGGTTACTGGTTCTTCGGCTCGGTGGCCCGCGACGCCGACAGGCGACCCCTCGGCATCCAGAATTTTCGCATGCAGCAGATGGCCGACCAGAGCGGGCAGCCGATCGACGAAAAATGGGAAGTCGACGCCGAAGGCCTCGCGGTCAAGGACGGCATTGCCAGCGTCGGTTTCGAGCGCAACCACCGCGTCTCCCAATTCAGGATCGAACCGGACACCATGAAGGCGCCATTCAGGCAGCTGGATTTCCTGGTGCCGCCGCGGGAGCTGCGGCAGAACCGCGGCTTCGAGACAGTTACCCATTCAAATGCCAATGGCCAGCATCAAGGCGGCCTGGTCGTGGTGTCGGAGAAGAGCCTCGACAAATCAGGCAACATCTACGCCGCCATTATCGAAGGCCCGCATAGGGGCGTCTTCACCATCAAGCGCAACGACGATTTCGACATCACCGACGGCGCCTTCCTGCCGGATGGCGACCTCTTGCTGCTGGAGCGCAGCTTCACCATGGCGGGCGGCCTCAAGATGCGGCTGCGGCGCATTTATGGGGAGAGCGTCGAGAAGGGCGCCGTCGCCGACGGGCCGGTGCTGCTGCAAGCCGACATGGGCTACCAAATCGACAATATTGAAGGGCTCGACGTCTGGAGCCGGGATGACGGCGCGCTGATGGTGTCGCTGATCTCCGACGACAACCATTCGATCCTGCAGCGCAATCTCTATCTGGAATTCATTCTGCTTCAGGATTGAGGGGCAGCCCTTCGCGACGCCCCACCAGCGATCTTGCGGCGATTTTGTCCATGCGCCGGCCATCCCACAGTCTTTGCCCCGACAAGCCACTGAATCCGGGCCAGTGTCGCGACGACCGCCAGGCAAAAACACTTTAGTCTGGGCTTGACAATTAAAGTGGCGCCGACAATACTCAAGTCCATGCTTAACAATTCAGGGATCGACGTTATACTTCGCGCGCTTGTCGAGCCCACCCGCCGACAGATCCTGGAAAGGTTGAGCAGCGGACCGGCCACCGTCAGCCAGCTGGCGGAGCCGTTCGGCATGACGTTTGCCGCCGTGCTGCAGCATCTGCAGGCGTTGGAGGCCTGTGGGCTGATCCGCAGCGAAAAGATCGGGCGAGTGCGCACCTGCCGGATCGAACCGGGCGGGCTCGCTCCGCTCGCCGACTGGATTGCCGAGCGCCGCTTACCGGCGGAACGCCACCTCGACCGTCTTGGCCAGATTCTGGCCGAGACAGACCAATTCCCCAAGAAAAATCAGGAAAAGGACGAACCGCAATGAACCAGATCGCCCCCGCGAAAGACGAGCATTCCGTCATCCATTCCACTTTCACCGTCGAGCGAACCTATCCGCAATCGCCGTCATGTGTCTTCCATGCCTTCGGCGACAAGGAGACGGTGCGGCGCTGGCGCATTGAGGCGATGGTTTTAGCGTTGCCGAGTTCAGCTTCGACTTTCGTGTCGGTGGCGGCGAGGTGTCTCGCTTCAGCTATGGCGACGGCCCTGAGATCAGGCTCGACGCGCAATTCCAGTATATCGTTGCCGACCAGCGCATCGTGTTTTCCTACAGGATGGCGGTCGGGCCGCAGCCCATGTCGGCATCGCTGACCACCGTGGAGCTGACGCCTTCGGGCGACGGCACAAGGCTGACCTACACCGAGCAGGGCGCCTTCTTCGACGGTGTCGATTCCGCCAAGGGGCGGGAAGAGGGACCCGCGGGCTGCTGGAGGCCCTTGCCACCGAACTTCAGCGGCCGAAGTAGCCCCGGCTGCCTACGGCCTCGACCTAGGATCATGAGCTGTTGGTGGCGATCCAGATGACATGGCGCGCGCCGCGCTTGCCGTTGGCGCGCGTGTTGACTTCCTCGACAGCGAAACCCGCCTGTTTCAACCGCCTCGTGAAGCCGGCATCCGGCCCTTGCGACCATACGGCCAGGACTCCGCCCGGTCTTAGGGCGGTGCGTGCGGCGGCGAGGCCAGCCACGCTGTAGAGCGCGTCGTTGCCCTTGTGGACGATGCCTTCGGGGCCATTGTCGACGTCGAGCAGGATCGCGTCCCAGGCAATGGGTGCGGACCGTATGAGCTGGCCGACATCGGTTTCGCGGATGGTGACGCGGGGATCATCGAGCGAGCCGGCAAAAATCTCGGCCATCGGGCCGCGTGCCCAGGCGACGACGGCCGGCACCAGTTCCGCGACGACGATCGCGGTGTTGTCGCCCAATTCGGCGAGGGCAGCGCGCAGCGTAAAACCCATGCCGAGCCCGCCGATCAGGATTCTCGGCCGACGATGACCCGCAATCCCCTGGCAGGACAGTTTTGCCAGCGCTTCTTCGGAGCCGCTCAGTCGGCTGTTCATCAGCTCGTTGGTACCAAGCATGATCGAGAATTCAGAACCGCGCTGTTTCAGCCGCAGTTCCTGCCGGCCATCAGGCGTTTTCGCGGAGTCCAGCTGGATCCAGGGAATCACTGCTAGGCCGCGGCAACGGCCGGCTGGCTCCAGCGGGCGGCGAGCAGCCGGTAAGGGATCAGAGCCACGACAGCGATGATCAGTTTCACACTAAGATCGCCGAGCGCCCAGGACACCCAGCGCATGGCGTCGACATGAAACACCCCCATCAATGGGGCGCTCTCCAGCGCAAACCCGTCGCTTGGGCCGACGAAGGCAAAGGCGGCTGAAAAGGCGACGCCGAAGAACACGAGGGTGTCGAACACCGATCCAACCAGCGTGCCGACGATCGGCGCCCGCCACCAGCTCTGCCGGCGCAAACGGTTGAACACGGTCACATCGAGCAATTGCGCGGACAGGAATGCCGCTCCGGAAGCCGCCGCGATGCGCACCAGCCGGTCGGCTGATGTCTCGAATTCGATCAGGCCATGGCGGAACAGAAAGGGCGGGACGAGGATCGAGCAGACCACCGCCGTCATGAAGCCGACAAAGACGATCCGGCGCGCCGCGGCGGGCCCGTAACGGCGGTTGGCGAGGTCTGTGACCAGGAAAGAGAAGGGATAGGTGAAAGCGCCCCAGGTCAAAACGTCGGCGAGCGACAGGCCGCCGAGGTGGCCCTGCATGGGAAACTGCACGAGGATGTTCGATGCCACGACGACAAGTGCCATGGCGGCCACGAAAGGCAGGTACCGCGAAAAAGAAGACATTTTTTTATCCTGGGTAATGGAACCAGCGGAGCATCATGCCGAGGCAGCGCTCGCTTCGAAATTGAGCATCGGAGTGTCGAACCTTGCGGATCTATCCGATGCTCAGCGGCCAGCAAAGAGGCTGGCCAGGCGGTCGTCCCCCGCCTTTATCTGGATCTTACGCAGCGACCTGCTCGGCAAGCTTCTTGGCGATCTGCTTCTTCAAGAGACGCGCGCGCTGCGACAGTTCCTTGACGTCGGCCTTGGCCAGGAAGGCATCGAGGCCGCCGCGATGTTCGACCGAACGCAGCGCGTTGGCCGAGATGCGCAGGCGTACATTCTGGTTCAGCGCTTCCGAAATGAGCGTCACATTGACGAGGTTCGGCAGGAAGCGACGCTTGGTCTTGTTGTTGGCGTGGCTCACATTGTTGCCGGTCTGGACTGCCTTGGCAGTGAGTTCGCAGGTGCGGGACATGGTTCTAACCTTCAGTTCTCTCGGGGCCTGCCAAACCTTCGTACCCGCGCCGGGTGGCGCGCGGTTCTGGTCAGGCGGCCTTATGGAAAAGTTGGCGTTCCATAGTTGCATTTCACCGGGGCGTCAAGCTCCGGCTTCCGCACGGAAGCGCCCGGCTTTTCATATTAAGGCCGGATTTCACCGTATAAGCGGTCTCGTAGGGACACGCCAGACCGGAGTCGCCCGCCTCCGGCCGAAAACCAAGGATCCGATCCCGCCATGCCTCGTTCGTCTCACGCGCTTGTTGCCGCGCTAGTCATCGCCCTGCCGACCGCTACGTCCGCTGCCTCGCCGCAGTCGTTCAAGGGCGAATACACGGTGTCGTTCCTTGGTCTCTCGATCGCCAGATCGACCTTTTCCAGCCATTATGAGAACGGTGCCTACGCGATCGAAGGCAGTGTCTCGGCGGCGGGTCTCGCCAAGCTGTTCGACGACACGCGGGGCACGATCTCGTCAAAAGGCACCATTTCGGGCCAGAAAATGGTGCCGCAGGCGTTTCGAGCCGACTACACCTCCGGCAAGAAAGCGTCTTCGATCGACATTCGCTTTAGCAATGGCAACGTGACCTCGACTCAGGTCATCCCTGCTCCGGGCAAGCGCGATCCCAAGGCCTGGGTGCCGCTCGGCGCCGGCGACCTTGCATCGGTGCTCGATCCGATGGCGGCGACCGTCATCCATGCCGACAGCCTCGACCAGGTCTGTGGCCGCAAGGTCAAGTTATACGATGGCGAGATGCGCGCCGACCTGACGCTGACCTACGCCTCGAAAGGAACGATCTCGGTGCCGGGCTACAAGGGCGACACCGTCACCTGCCAGATGGGTTTCGAGCCGGTGGCGGGCTATCGCAAGGGCCGCAAGGCGCTCAATTATCTCAAGAACAAAAGCCGCATGATGGTGACCTTTGCACCGCTCGGCCAAACCGGCGTATATGCGCCGATCCACGCCACGGTCGGAACGCAGATCGGCACCTTGACCATCAGCGCCAGACGGTTCGAAGCGGTACAATAAGGCACGCCACCGGGACAGAACGGGCGCGCCACTGGAGACAAAATGGGGCGCGCAACACTGATCGGCTTTTCGGCGGTCGCCATGTGGGCATTGCTGGCGTCGCTAACGGATGCGTCCGGCAAAGTGCCGCCATTCCTGTTGTCGGCGATCACTTTCTCGATCGGCACCGGCGTTGGGTTTGTCACGCGACTGTTCATGCCGGCCACCGACAGGAGCCAAAAGATTCCTCCTCAGGTCTGGGCGATCGGCATTGCCGGCCTGTTCGGCTACCACTTCTTCTACTTCACCGCGCTGCGCAACGCGCCGGCGATCGAGGCGAGCCTGATTGCTTATCTCTGGCCGCTGCTGATCGTGCTGGGCTCGGCGCTGATGCCGGGCGAGAAGCTGGCCTGGAACCATGTCGTCGGCGCGCTGCTCGGCCTTGCCGGCACCGTGCTTATCGTCACCAAGGGCGGGGGCCTGGCCTTGGATGCGCGCTACGCCTTCGGTTACGCCATGGCCGCCATCTGCGCCCTGCTATGGTCGTCCTATTCCTTGCTCTCTCGAGGTTTCCCGTCGGTGCCGACCAGCATCGTCACCTGGTTCTGCGCGGCAACCGCCGTGCTGTCGCTCGTCTGCCACCTGGCGCTGGAACAAACGGTTCTGCCTGACGGCGCCGGCCAGTGGCTGGCCGTGCTCGGGCTCGGCCTGATGCCGGTGGGCGCGGCCTTCTATGCCTGGGACATCGGTGTCAAGCGCGGCAACATCCAGGTGCTGGGTGCCGCGAGCTACGCGGCGCCGCTGCTGTCTACCCTGGTGCTGATCGCGGCCGGCGCCGCCGAACCGTCGCTGCGCATTCTGGCCGCCTGTGTGCTCATCACGGGCGGCGCGGCGCTAGCGGCAAAATCGCTGTTCCTGCGCAAGCCGGCTACGGAGAGCGGAGCCGGGGCATCCGAAGAGGGAGCCAGGGCATCCGAAGGCGGAGCCAGGGCATCCGAAGGCGGAGCCCGGGCATCCGAAGGCGGAGCCAGGGCATGACAATGCCGTTTGCCGGAGGCATCGACGCCAACGCCAATGCGACGCTGATCTTTTCGCTGGTGGCGGCGGTGATCTATGCCTTCACGCTTGGCACGCCGCCGACGCTGGCCCGCTCGGCGGCAAAGACACTTGCCGTCGCGATGCTCGCCGTACTCGCCGCAATACAAGGCGGGCCGCTGCTGCTGGTCGCCGCCCTTGCGCTGAGCGCCATGGGCGATGCCTTCTTGTCGCGCGACGGCGAAAAAGCCTTTCTGGGTGGACTGGCCAGTTTTCTCGTCGCCCACATCGTCTATGTCGCGTTGTTGCTGCGCAGCGGTGCCGGATTGGAGTTGCTAGGCGCCGAGCCCTGGCGCGGGGCGATCGCGCTGGCCATGGCGGTGTTCGCGATCGTCATGCTGGCGGCGCTTTGGCGCCGCGTTGGTCCCGGCTTGCGTATACCGATTGCCGTCTATGTCATGGCGATCCTGGCTATGGGCATGTCGGCGCTAACGACAAGCAATGTCTGGGTGATTGGTGGCGCCGTGCTGTTCATGGCATCGGACGGGCTGCTCGCCATGGAGAAATTTTTAGTGGCGGCCGTCTCGCCGCTTCGCGCCTGGATGGGTTTGACCGTGTGGGTTTCGTACTATGCCGCCCAACTGGCGATCACGCTGGGATTCCTGCTGGGTTAAATCGGCTTCGGCTGCCAGCCCGGCTCGGCCAGTTCGAAGGCGGCGAAATCAAAACCCGGCGCCACCGTGCAGCCGACCAGCGTCCATTCGCCCAGTGTGCGCGCCGATTGCCACCAGCCCGCCGGCACGACGATCTGCGGCCGTTCACCCGCCGCGAGCTCGATGCCGAGAACCTGCTCGATAATGGCGCCGCCTTCTTCCCACATCGACAATGCCAATGGCGCGCCGGTATAAAAGTGCCAAACCTCGGCGGCGTCCCTGACCCGATGCCAGGCCGAAACCTGATGCTGTTCCAGCAGGAAGTAGATGGCTGTCGAATGGCCGCGCGCACCGCCGGCTTCGTCGCGAAAGGTTTCCGCGTACCAGCCGCCTTCCGGATGCGGCTTCAGGGCGAGCGTTGCTATGATTTCCGCGGAACTGGTCATCGGCAGAAAGTTGGCATGGTGGTCAGAAATTGTCCTTGCGCTTGCGGATCTCGGCGAAGACCTCGGCATCCCCGGCCTTTTCCATGCCGAGATGCTTGCGGATTGCCGGATCGTGCCAGCGCAGGAAGGGATTGGTCGACAGTTCCTCGCCGATCGTCGTCGGCAGCGTCGGCTTGTTGTGGACCCGCAGCGCCTCGATCCGCGCGGCGCGCTCCTTCAACGCCGAATTGGTGGGGTCGACGCTCAGCGCGAAACGGGCATTGGCGAGCGTGTATTCGTGGCCGCAATAGATTGTCGTCTCGGCGGGAAGGGCCGCGAGCTTCTTCAGCGAGTCGTACATCACCGGCGGCTTGCATTCGAACAGCCGCCCACAACCCAGCGCAAACAACGTGTCGGCGGTGAACGCCACTTTCGACAACGGCAGATGGTAGGAGACATGGCCAGCGGTATGCCCAGGCGTGGCGATCACTTCGATGCGCTCATTGCCGAGATGCAGGACGGAGCCTTCTTTTACGGTTTCATCGATGCCGGGGATCTTGGCCTTTTCCGCTTCCGGGCCGACGATGCGCAGCTTGAAGCGCTCCTTGAGCGCCAGATTCGCGTCGACGTGATCCATATGATGATGTGTGGTCAGGATCATCGTCGGCGTCCAGCCGGTGCGCTTGAGCGCGGCCAGGATCGGCGCTTCCTCAGGCGCGTCGATGATCGCGGTCTGGCCGCTTTCGCGGTCATGCACCAGCACGCCGAAATTGTCGGTGCGGCACATGAACTGTTCGATTTCGACCGGCATCGCATCTCTCCATTTACCGCCGCAGACATAGGGCGCCGCTGCGTGAATGTCATCCCGGATGAGAAAGCGAATGTCATCCCGGATGGCAAGCAAAGCGAATGTTATCCTGGGATGTCAAATTGACATACGTAGTGCCGGCCGCTTCGGCCTTTTGTTGAATCCGGCCGATATCACGGCTACATCCCTGACATGCATTCCGACATCGTCGACCTTCGTTCCTTCTATTCGACAACGCTCGGCCGGTTCGCCGAGCGCTCGATCACCATGGCGCTGTCGTCGATATGGGCCGCGGTGCCCAATGAGCGGCTGGTCGGCCTGGGCTATACCTTGCCCTGGCTGGAACGCTTCGGCACCGACGCCGAGCGGGTCTTCGCCTTCATGCCGGCGACTCAGGGCGCCGTGGTCTGGCCGGCGACCGGGCCAACGGCGACGGCCCTGGTGTTCGACGAGGAACTGCCGCTGGTCGATTCCTGCATCGACCGCATGCTGCTCGTCCATTCGCTCGAACACGTCGAAAACCCGCGCGAAACGCTGAACGAGATCTGGCGGGTGCTGTCCCCGGCGGGGCGCGTCGTCATCGTCGTGCCAAACCGGCGCGGGGTCTGGGCGCGCTTCGAACATACGCCGTTCGGCAATGGCCGGCCCTTCTCACGCGGGCAGCTCACCGAATTGCTGCGTGAGGCGAATTTCACGCCCGCCGCCTGGTCGGATGCGCTGTTTTTCCCGCCATCGCGGCGGCGTTTCATGATGCGCTTCCACAATGTGCTGGAGCGCGCCGGCCGGAAGCTGTGGCCGATCTTTTCCGGCGTCATTGTCGTCGAAGCGCAGAAACGGCTCTATCAAGGCGTGCCGGTGGCCCAGCGTGCGTCCCGCCGCGTCTTCGTGCCGGTGCTGTCGCCGCATGGCGCGACACGGCTCGGCCGGCGGGCCGAGGCAAGGGGTGTGGCATCGCCCCGGCAAGTGACACCTTCGTGATCGCGATGGAAACTTGCATCGCGCCGCGTCTTTCCGACCTATCTGTCGTGCTGGGCTCGCAGAGTGGTTGAGGGGCTGCCGCCGTCGGCTCCCTTCATCCGGTTTCAGCTTCGCTACTGAACGCAAGGACCTCGGCCATGGCTGATCAATTGGACAATCAGGCCACCGTTCAGCCGGTCGCCGTGGCCAGCAGCCTGCGCGATCAGGTGGCGACGATCAAGCGGGCGCTGATCGGATCGCCGGTTCGCAAGTGGTTGCTGTGGACGTCGCTCGGCATCATGGGCGTCATTATCGCGACGTCGATCGGCCAGGTCTTGCTCAACCGCTGGAACCAGCCCTTCTACGACGCGCTCGCGCGCCGCGACATGGCGGCCTTCCTGCATCAGCTCATGGTCTTTGCCATGATCGCCGGCGGACTGCTGGTGCTCAATATCGGCCAGACCTGGCTCAACCAGATGATCCGGCTGAAGTTGCGCGAGGCGCTGACGCTGGACCTGATCGACCAGTGGATGCGGCCGGCGCGCGCCTTCCGGCTGGCCAATGCCGGCGCCATCGGCGTCAATCCCGACCAGCGCATGCAACAGGATGCCGCGCATCTCTCGGACCTGTCGACCGATCTTGGTGTCGGCCTGCTGCAGTCGTTCATCCTGCTCGTGTCCTTCGTCGGTGTGCTGTGGGAACTGTCTTCGGGCTTCGTCTTCCACGTCAACGGCTGGTCGCTGGCGATACCCGGCTATATGGTCTGGGCCGCGTTCCTCTATGCCGGCACCGCCTCGTGGCTGAGCTGGCTGGTCGGCCGGCCGCTCATCAGCCTCAACAGCGACCGCTATACGCGCGAAGCGGAGCTGCGCTCCTCGATGGTGCGCGTCAACGAGAATGTCGATGCCATNATCAGCCTCAACAGCGACCGCTATACGCGCGAAGCGGAGCTGCGCTCCTCGATGGTGCGCGTCAACGAGAATGTCGATGCCATCGCGCTGTACCGTGGGGAGGATGACGCCATGCGACGGCTGCAACTCGACCTCGGCACGGTGCTGGGCGCCATGCGGCGCATCTACACCGCCCAGATCAATCTATCCTGGGTAACCGATACCTATGGCTGGATCACGGTCGTGGCGCCGATCCTGGTCGCCTCGCCGGTCTATTTCTCGGGGGATATCAGCTTTGGCGGGCTGATGATGGCGGTCGGGGCCTTCAACCAGGTCCACTCCTCCCTGCGTTGGTTCATCAACAACATCGGCAGCATTGCCGACTGGCGCGCCACGCTGATGCGTGTCGCCGACTTCCGCATCGCGCTCGATGAAACCGATGTGCTGCACGACAAGGAGAAGCGCATCGAATTCGCCGACAACGCCAATGGCAGCCTGACGTTCGAGAAGCTTCAGGTGGCATCGCCTGACGGATGCACCAAGCTCGCCGACCAGCATGTCGAAATCCTTGCCGGCGAGCGCGTCATGATCACCGGCGAGCCGGGCGCCGGAAAGACGCTGTTCTTTCGCGCCATTGCCGGGCTGTGGCCGTGGGGCAGTGGACGCATCGGCCTGCCCGCGGGTGAAACCATCATCTTCGTGCCGCGCGTCCCCTATTTGCCGGCCGGCACGCTGCGCGAAGTCCTCAATCACCCGAACGGGCATGCGCCGGCGAACGACGCCGACATTTCAGCGGTGCTTGCCGAGGTCGGTCTTGGACGCCTGTCGTCGTCGCTCGACCGCGTCGGACGCTGGGACCATGAGTTGGGCGATGACGAACAGCGATTGCTGGGCGTGGCCAGGCTCGCCTTGCGACAGCCGAAATGGGTGATCATCGACGAAGCCATGGATGCGTTCGACGGACCCTCGCTGCGGCGCGTGCTGTCGCTGCTGGAGAAGCGACTGCCCGGGGCCGCGATCCTCAACATCGGGCGCGGACAGCACAACAATCAGTTCTTCCCGCGTTCCCTGACGATCGTTAAGGATTCCGGCGCGCCCTCGCTGAAACCTGCCCACGTCAGGGCGGGTGCCATCGAGCCGCCGCCAGCCGCGGCAAGCCTCCACCACAGGAAGTAGCAGTTTTCCCCCGTTGCGGCCCGTTGCCTGGCCGCCAAAGGCCCTGGCGGTCGACATCTCGCTGCCGGACGAGAAGGAATGCGCCCTGCGACGCGCCGCGCTCGATCGCTGAGCTGTCGCCGGTCAGGCCGGTGGAATCCCAAACTTACCGCGAACTTCGTCGTAGAGGTCGCGCCGCCAGCGGCGGCCGTGGAGATAACCGTTGATCAGTTCCGGCAATGAATAACCAAGCGCGTCAGACGAGCGGTTGGCCATGTATCCCGCAAATGCCTGTGGTATTCGCCCCCGGAGAATATCGGCGATGATCTGCCGCGCGATCATAAAGGGAGGGATATGGGGGTAGGAGCGAGCGATGTGCGGATGCTTGCTCATCAGGATCGCGTAGGCTTCGACATAGCCGTCCCTGCGGCCTGAAATCGAATTCTGCGAATTGTGCTTCGTCCAGTCGATATCTTCCGACAATTGCGCGCCGAAGCGCTGTGCGAAGCGCAGCAGAAGCTCGCGGTCCTGCATCCGGGGAATGTCGCTGTCATAGCCGCCGATGGCCAGCAAAGCCTCGCGCCTGGCCGTTATCGCCGATCCGGCTATGAAGGCCGTCTGTGCAACCACGGCCCGCTCCAGCATTGGCGGGTTCAGGAAAGCGCCACGGTTGACGCAGGCGGTGCCACGGCCACCCTTCACCGAGACATATGAGGAGAGCAGGACCTCGAGCGCCGGATTGTCGTCGAACCATGTCAGCGTCCGTGCGAGCCGGTGCGGCAGGAAGAGATCGTCCGAATCGAGAAAAGTCACCACGGGCGCCCGGGCTAGCTCGATGCCGGCATTCCTGGCGGCATTGGCGCCGCGCCACTTCGCGCCGACATAGATCAGCCGGGTATCATGGATGCGGGCGAGCGCCGCCTCGGTCCCGTCCGTCGAACCATCGTCGACGACGATATGTTCAAATCGCGGCATGCTCTGGGAGAGCACGCTTTCGACGGCGCGGAGCACCGTTTCGCGCCGGTTGTGAGTCGGCGTGATCACCGTGATGAGGGGCGCCTGTTCGGTCTTCCCGATCATATCGCGCCGGCCGCCTTCATCGCGTAAACACCCTTCGCGCCAGGTCCTTTGATCATCGGGATGGCTAAATGGATCGGACTTCCCCCTGGATGGGCCTCCTCGGATTCGGTGCGACGCTACAAAAAACAACCTGCCATGTCACCCCGTCGTGCCGTCGTTCGACCGACCAGGCATGATGAATTCCGGCTCCTGGCGCTTCAACTGCAACACTTTCTCGCCGCAGGAAGTAGCGCGGCCGCCTCAAAGGATTGGCAGTCTCGCCTGCGGTGTCCATTTCATTAGCGCTTCAGCAGGAACACTGCCTGCTGGCCAAAGAAATTCCAGAACCACCATGGCATCGACAGGCCGATCTTCTGGCCGTTGGCGTCGAGCGCGGTCGCCTTCTCCACTGTCGCGCCAAGCTCTTCGCACAAGTTGACGAAGTCGCGGATCGTGCAGAAGTGGATGTTGGGCGTGTCGTACCAAGAATAGGGCAGGTCGCTGGTCACAGGCATGCGGCCCTTGACGAACAGCGACAGGCGCACCCGCCAGTGACCGAAATTGGGGAAGGACACGATCGCCCGGTTGCCGATCCTGAGCAGCTCGTCGAGCACCAGCTTCGGGTTGCGGGTGGCCTGCAGGGTCTGCGACAGAACGACGAAGTCAAAGCCCTTGTCGGGATAGAATTCGAGATCGGTGTCGGCATCGCCCTGGATGACACTGAGACCGCGCGCCACGCATTCGTTGACGCCACGCTGCGACAGCTCGAGACCACGACCGTCGACCTGCTTGGTGTCTTGCAGCAATTCGAGCAACGAGCCGTCGCCCGAGCCGACGTCGAGCACACGCGATTGCGGCGGGATGAGGTTGGCGACGACCTCAAGGTCGACGCGCTGGCTGCCGTTGACGCTCATGGCTTCGCCTCCGGAACGGCGCATGACCTTGGTCCGAAAAGTCCGCAACTTTTCAGGGTCATGGCTTCGCCTTTCTGTTTGGCGCATGACCTTGGTCCGAAAAGTCCGCAACTTTTCAGGGTCATNTCCGAAAAGTCCGAAACTTTTCAGGGTCATGCGCTGAGCCCCCTGGCGCGCGCGGCCGAGCCGATGAAGCCGTTGATGGCGGCAAACAGTTCCGGCTCGTCGAGCAGGAAGGCGTCGTGGCCGCGATCGGTCTCGATCTCGACGAAGGATACCGAGGCGCCGGCGGCGTTGAGTGCGTGGACGATGGAGCGGCTCTCTTCGGTCGGGAACAGCCAGTCCGATGTGAAGGACACCAGGCAAAAGCGGGTTTTCGTGCCGGCGAAGGCGTCGGCCAGCCGGCCGCCATGGTCGGCGGCGAGGTCGAAATAATCCATCGACCGCGTCATGTAGAGATAGGAGTTTGCATCGAAGCGGTCGACGAAGGTCATGCCCTGGTGGCGCAGATAGCTCTCGATCTGGAAGTCGGCATCGAAGCCGAAGGTCAGCGCTTCGCGGTCCTGCAAATTGCGGCCGAATTTGCGGTGCAGGGCGGCTTCCGACAGATAGGTGATGTGGGCGGCCATACGCGCCACCGCCAGCCCTTTCTCCGGACGCTTGCCATGCTCGAAATATTTGCCGCCATGCCAGTCCGGATCGGCCATCACAGCTTGCCGCCCGACTTCGTGGAAGGCGATGTTCTGTGACGAATGGCGCGCCCCGGTGGCGATCGGCAGCGCCGAGAACACGCGCTCGGGATAGCTCGACGCCCATTCCAGAACCTGCATGCCGCCCATCGAGCCACCGAGCACGCAGAAAAGTTTCTCGATGCCGAAATGGTCGATCAGCATCTGCTGCGCGCGCACCATGTCACGGATGGTGATGACCGGCAGGTCGAGGCCATAGGGTTTACCCGTGGCCGGATTGGTAGAGGCCGGACCGGTGGAACCCAGGCAGCCGCCGATGACATTGGAGCAGATGACGAAGAAACGGCTGGTATCGATGATCTTGCCCGGTCCGATCAGCACTTCCCACCAACCGGGCTTGCCGGTTACCGGATTGGTGCTGGCGACATGCTGGTCACCGGTCAGCGCATGACAGACGAGGATGGCATTGGAACGGGCATCGTTCAGCGTGCCATAGGTCTGGTAGGCGATCTGGAACGGCGACAGCAGCGTGCCGGCGTCGAGCTTGAGCGGCTTGTCGGGCCCGAACCGCAACACCGGGCTCGACGGTTGGTCGGCCTCGTTGTTGGTCTTTCCTGCACGCAGAGCGGCCATCACGTCCCTCTTGCTGCACCGTGCGCTCGTGGAAATCGCTGCCGATCTCCGCCGCCGATGCGTCCGTCCGTCCGGTCGCGGACAACAAAAAACCGGCATTGCCTTCGCAAAGCCGGTTACGTCACGCAAACGGCCCTTTAGCGAATTGTTTAACGTGGCTGCAAGCCGACCGGCCAAATCACCACGGAACTGTCATCGTCTTTCTAGAACCCGCCTGCCTCGCCGTCAATGGCGGCGGCTGGCACCACTGCCACCTCTCGACATTGCGTGCCATGGCTTGTATTTCCGCAGCGGCCTCCGGATGGAGGCGTTTTCGACGGAATTTGCAAGATATGAACCAGACACCGGATCAGGCACGTCCAACTCCGCGCGCGGGCATCATGGACATAGAGGCCTATGTGCCCGGCAAAAGCTCGGCACCCGCCGGTGTCGCCAAGGTCTACAAGCTGTCGTCGAACGAGAATCCGCTTGGGCCTTCGCCGAAGGCGATCGAGGCCGCGCGCGAAGTCGCCGGCAAGCTCGACATCTATCCCGACGGTACCGCCAGGCGGTTGCGCGAGGCAATCGCCGAGGTGCATGGCCTCAACGCGCAAAACATCATCTGCTCCAATGGGTCGGACGAAATCCTCGGCCTGTTGGCGCAGACCTATCTCGCGCCCGGCGACGAGGCTATGTTCACCGAGCACGCCTTCATGGTCTACAAGATCTACATCCAGTCGGCAGGCGCTACCCCGGTCGTGGTCAAGGAGACCGACCAGCGCGCCGACATCGATGCGATGCTGGCGGCCGTCACGCCGCGCACGAAAATCGTGTTCCTGGCCAATCCCAACAACCCGACCGGCACCTATGTGCCGTTCCAGGAGGTGCGCCGCCTTCACGCCGGACTGCCGGGAAACGTGCTTCTGGTGCTCGACGCGGCCTACGCCGAATATGTTCGCCGCAACGATTACGAAGCCGGCATTGAGCTGGCCGGCAGCGCCGAGAACGTGGTGATGACCCGCACCTTCTCCAAGATCGGGCTGGGTGGCGCGCGCATCGGCTGGATGTATGGTCCCCTGCATATCGTCGACGCCATCAATCGTGTGCGCGGCCCCTTCAACGTCAATGCTACAGCGATCGAGGCCGGCATCGCCGCGATCCGCGACCGTGCCCATGTCGAGCGAAGCGTGGCGCATAACGAGACCTGGCTCACCTGGCTGAGCGGCGAAATGGCCGGGCTGGGGCTGCGCGTGACGCCGAGCGTCGGCAATTTCCTGCTCATTCATTTTCCCGACGATCAGAAGCATTCCGCGGCGGCGGCTGACGATTATCTGAGCGCGCGCGGCTATATATTGCGGCGCGTTTCAGGCTACGGCTTTCCCAACGCGCTTCGCATGACGGTCGGTACCGAAGAGGCCAATCGCGGCGTTGTCGCCGCGCTCACGACATTCCTGAAAAGCTAGAACGTCTGAAAAGCTGGAACACCATGGCATCACCGATGTTCGAAAAGATCGCGCTGGTCGGCATTGGCCTGATCGGCTCGTCTCTGGCCCGCGTCATCCGACGCGAGGGTTTGGCTCGCCATGTCGCCATCTCGACGCGCAGCCCGGCAACGCTTAAGCGAGCCGAGGAACTGGGCCTTGGCGATTCCTACACCACCGATGCCGAGGACGCGGTGCGTGATGCCGATCTGGTCGTTGTCTCGGTGCCGGTCGGCTCATCCGGAGCTGTAGCGGAGGAAATCGCGCCGGCGCTAAAAAAGGGGGCGATCCTCACCGATGTCGGCTCGACCAAGGCCTCGGTTATCGCGCAGATGCAGCCGCATGTGCCGGAAGGCGTCCATTTCATTCCCGGCCATCCGCTGGCGGGCACCGAAAAATCCGGCCCGGATGCCGGATTTGCCGACCTGTTCGACAATCGCTGGTGCATCTTCACGCCGGTGCCGGGCACCGATCCGGATGCGCTGGAACGGCTGTCGGAATTCTGGCGCCGCTGCGGCGCCAACATCGACACGATGGACCCGCAGCATCACGACATGACGCTGGCCATCGTCTCGCATCTGCCGCACATCATCGCCTACAACATCGTCGGCACCGCCGACGATCTGGAATCGGTGACCAAGACGGAAGTGATCAAATATTCCGCCTCCGGTTTTCGCGATTTCACGCGTCTGGCTGCCTCCGATCCGACCATGTGGCGTGACGTGTGCCTGCACAACAAGGATGCCATCCTGGAGATGTTGGCGCGGTTTTCGGAAGACCTGGCGTTCCTGCAGCGCGCCATCCGCTGGGGGGACGGCGACAAACTCTTCGACCTGTTCACCCGCACACGCGCCGTGCGCCGCTCGATCATCGAGGCGGGCCAAGATATCGACGCGCCCGATTTTGGCCGCCAGGCGGTGGAGCATCCGGCAAAGAGCTAGGTGATTTTAACCGGCCAGGCCGTTGCCATCATGGCTAGCGTCTCCGCCCGATCGGGCGCGCCCAGCCGGCCGCCGAAGCGCAGGCACTTGAGCGCGGCGGCCGCGCTGGCAAAGCGCAGTGCGTGCTCGACCGCCATGGCTTCGGCCAGCCCGACGGCAAAGGCGCCATGAAAGACATCGCCGGCGGCCAGCGTATCGACCGCCTTGATCCTCGGTGCCTCGACATGGCGGGATGATCCGGTGCTTCGCTCGAACCACCAGGTACCCGCCGCGCCGCCGGTGACCGCGACGAACGCATCGGTGCGGGACGCCAGATCGATGCAGGCGGTCTCCAGATCCAGCGCGTGGCCGCATATGATGCGGACCGCCGGCTCGGAGGCGACGATGTGCGAGGCCAGCGGCAATAATCGCTCCAGTACCGCCAGGGGCGCGGTATCGGCATCGAGTATAGCTGGGCGGCCGGCGGCGCGCGCAGCCTTCAGGGCAAGTGCCGCGGCGCCCGGCCAGCGCACGTCGGCCAGTACCGTGTCGAATGCCGTTATGTCGGTGAACGGCAAAACCTCGGGATCAGCCTGAGCGCGCGCGTCGTAGAAAGGCACGATGATCCGCTCGCCTTGCGCATCGACCAGGATCGAGGCCAGTGCCGAGCGGGCGCCGCTGACGCGGCGTACATGGCTGCAATCGACGCCTTCGGCCTCTATCCCGGCAATCAGCAGATCGCCGACCGGATCGTCGCCGGCGCTCGCCCATAGCGACACCTCGGCACCCAGGCGATGCGCGGCGCAGGCCGCGCTCGTGGCCATGCCCGAGGCGATCTGGACGCCGTCCGAGGCGATGAACTTTCCTTGATGCGTGGGCAGCGATTCGACACGAAGAATAGTGTCAAGCGTCAGTGCGCCGACGCTCAGGAGCTTTGCCGGCCTCTCCATCCGTTAGTTGACCGGTTTGATCTTGCCCAGCGGAATGAAGCCAAGGGAAGCCTTGCCCTTGATCACTTTCAGCGGCATCGACGGTTCGCTGCCAAGCAGTGCCAGGGCGCCAAAACCCTGCTCGATCGCATTCTTCTGCTCGGGTATGGCGCCAGCAAGAATAGATGCCACTGCCTTGGGATCCTTGATCCTAATCATCAGGTCGGCGTCGACCAAGCCTTCGGCATCGACCGACAGCGGCCCGGAAACGGTCACGCGCGCCGTGCCGGACGACAGATCGAGGTTTCGGATTTCGATCCGCTGGCCGCGCAGGCTTTTCACCTGCGTGCCGATCAGCGCCACGCCGTTCTTCAGTGTCACGTCGCCGCTGGCATCGAGCGCCGGCAACACCCGCCCGCCGATCGCGTCGGCATCGATCTCGAGATCGCCAAAGCTGCCGACATAGTCGAGATCGCCGTTGTTGGGCTGCAACTGGCCTGACGCTTTGCCGGCACTGAACAGTTCCACCGGATCGGTGTCGTCGGCCGGGTCGGTCTGGCCCGACAGGCCCTCGGCCTGCAGCGCTACACGCCGCGGCAGCGGGTACCACAATTTGACGTTGGCCTGCAGATTGTCCCAGTCGATCCAGAGCGGCATCATGCCGGGGACTGAGGTCCGGAGCGGACCGCGTAGATTGGCAACAGGCGACAAAGGCTGGACAATCTGAGCGACGGCGTTGAAGGAGCCGGCCGAGGCGGCAATGTTTTTGGCATCGTCTTCATACGCCAGACTGTCGCAGGAGAGCGTGAAGCTCAGGGGATAGCCACCGACCTGGAGATTGGCGCAACCGGCCTCGATCCCGCTCTTGTTGAGCGTGGCAACCACCTTGCCGGCCTCGGACCGGACCCTGTTGGCAAGATAGAACCAGCCGGCGCTGTAAACGGCGAACAGCACGAGGATGAACGTGGCAAGCCACCACAGCCGGCGACGGTTACCCGGTTGGCGTTCGTCACTTGACGTCATGCTTTGGCTCTCATTAACGCATGGATGGTGTGGACGGATTCTCAGGTTCCGAACACTAGGTAGACAGAGATGGATGGAAAAAACACCGGTTACCGGTGCGGTGCTGCCATTCTTTTACAATCAGGCGCGGTGATATGGGCGATTTTTGGGTGTTCGGCTACGGTTCGCTGATCTGGCGGCCGGGTTTCGCTCATGTCGAGACACGACGCGCCCGTCTAAATGGCTATCGCCGCTCGCTCTGCGTCTATTCCTTCGTCCATCGCGGCACCCGCCAGCGGCCCGGACTGGTGCTTGGCCTCGACCATGGCGGCTCCTGCGTCGGCCTCGCGTACCGCGTGCCTGGCGAATTGCGCGACGAGGTCATTGCCTATCTGCGCGAGCGCGAACTCGTTACCAGCGTCTATCTCGAGCGGACGCTCAAGGTTCGCCTCGACGGCGGTGGCGCGGTGGAAGCCGTGGCCTACATCGTCGATCGCAAGCACGAGCAATATGCGGGCGCGCTGGACGCGGCGGATGCGGCGGCCGTGGTGCGCGGCGCGGTCGGCCGGTCCGGCGACAACGAGGATTATGTGCTGAGCACGCTGAAGCATCTGAAAGCGCTCGAGATTCGCGATCACTGGCTGGAGGACGTGGCGCACCGGATAGCGACTTTGTGAAGCCTGGCTCCGCGGAAAAGGTGGCCAGGCCTTTGACGTCGATGCGGCAAGACCTAGGTTAGGGTCCGAACCCAGCCAGCGGGCGGCATCCGCCCGGTCCCAATCATCACGGAGATCCGTCTTGCATAAACGCCGTCTCGGTCGCACCGACCTTTCCATCGCGCCGCTGGTTCTGGGTGGCAATGTCTTCGGCTGGACCGCCGATGAGAAGACTTCTTTCGATCTGCTCGATCGCTTTGTCGGGGCTGGCCTCAATGCCATCGACACGGCCGACGCCTATTCGCGCTGGGTTCCCGGCAACAAGGGCGGTGAATCGGAAACCATCATCGGCAAATGGATGAAGGATCGTGGCAATCGCGACAAGGTCGTGGTGATCACCAAGGTCGGCTCGGACATGGGGCAGGGCCACAAGGACCTGTCGGCCGCCTATATCGAAAAGGCGGTCGATGCATCGCTGAAGCGGCTGCAGACCGAGTTCATCGACCTTTACCTGTCGCACTGGCCGGATCCGACCACGCCCTATGAGGAAACCCTCGGCGTCTATGAGAAACTGCTCGCCAAGGGCAAGATCCGCTATGCCGGCTGTTCCAACCTCGACGCCGGCCAGTTGCGCGCGGCACTTGACGTGGCAAGCCTGCGCGGCCTGCCGCGCTATGAGGTGCTGCAGCCGGAATACAATCTCTATGACCGCTCCTCCTTCGATGGCCCGCTGCGCGATCTCTGCGTGGCGGAGGATATCGGCGTCATCACCTATTTCAGCCTGGCCAAGGGATTTCTCAGCGGCAAGTATCGCAGCGAGGCCGATCTTGGCCAAAGCGAGCGCGGCGGCGGGGTAAAAGACTACCTCAATGCGCGTGGCATGCGCATCCTGGCGGCGCTGGACGCGGTGTCGGCGAGGCATTCGGCCAAACAGGCGGAAGTGGCGCTTGCGTGGGTTATCGCGCGGCCCGGCGTCACCGCGCCAATCGCCAGTGCGACCAAGCCTGAGCAGATGGACAGCCTGATCCGCGCGGCGTCGCTGAAGCTGTCCGCGGACGACATGGCCGAACTCGACAAAGCCAGCGCCTGAGGCTACCGCCGGCGCCGCACGCAGGAACGTCCAAGACGGTCCTCATCTGCTGCCATACCGTCCTTCGCAATGGGGCTCAGGGCGGAGGATCAGATGGCCGGACCGTTTGTCTCGCAGCCGGAGCTTTGGCGGCAATTGCTCACGCTGTTGTTGGCCGCCACTGTCGTCATGGGCAGCCCGGAACCGGCGACGATAAGCGTTACCACGGTGCTGGCGGTGTACAGCTCACGGCCCGTGGTCAGAAGGCTTCAGGCCTCCGCGCCGAGCTCCCGAAGCCGCTTCACCGCCGTTGGCGGCAGGACCGGCGGGTTGGATGCGCGGGATGCCTCGAGGAGAAGCTGGTCGCAGGCAGCCTCGGTCTCACCGATCAGCCGCGCCATGAACTCGTCCTTGCCCAGGCCAGGCGGTATAGGCCGCAGGAAGCGCGCCTTGACGGTGCCGGGATAGCGCAGGAACTTGCGGCGCGGCCAATAGAGGCCAGCGACATGGGCGACCGGCACGACCGGAACGCCAAGCTGCGAATAGATTTCGACGATGCCGTATTTGTAGGCCGGCTCGTCGCCCGGCGCCCGGCGCGTGCCCTCCGGATAGATGATTAGCTGGCGCGGGTTGCGCGCCATTTCTTCCTTGGTCGCCGCGACCACGGCCTTCAAGGCCTTGGAGCGGCTGCCACGATGCACCGGGATCATCCGCATCTTCAAGATGTACCAGCCGAAGAAGGGGATCCAGGTCAGCTCGCGCTTGAGGATGTAGAGCGGGTCCTGGAGGAAAGGAAAGAAGGCGATGGCGTCCCAGAACGACTGGTGCTTGGGCGCCAGGATGAAGGAACCCTCGGGCAGGTTTTCCTGCCCGGTGATGTCGTTTTTGGTGCCGGCGATCTTGTCATAGAGCCACATCGAGGTGCGCGACCAGAATTTCGGCACGAACCAGGCGCGGTCGCGGGGCGACAGGAAATAGTACGGGGTCCAGAGGATCATCTGGACGATCAGATTGACGTAGAAGACGAAATTGAAGGCCAGCGATCGGACATAGAGCATGGGGAGGGTCCGGTGAGAAAGTGTGGTTGGTTACACCAAGCGCGGAGAAAAAGGAAACGGTGCGATACTGCCCCGTCCTACCAGGTCGCCTGCGCCAGGCGTTCCCTCAGGCGCGGGGCGGCGAAGTCGAGGAAGGCGCGCAGTTTCACCGGCAGCCGGCCCTGGCCCGCATGCACCAGGTTTACCGGCCAAGGCTCGGGTTCGAAATCCCCGAGCACGGGGCGCAGTGTTCCCGAGCGTGCGGCGGCGACGATCTGGTAGGAAAGCACCCGCGTCAGTCCGACACCGGCGATCGCCGCATCAATCGCCGCCTCGGCGGTGTTGACCCGGAGCCTTGATCGGACCGGCACGACACAATCAGCCTTGTCCACGGTGAAGGTCCAGGTGGCGAGCGAGCCAAGGCCCTCGAAGGTAATGCAGCTGTGCGTCTCGAGATCTCCGGGAGTTTCTGGAATGCCGCGTCCGGCCAGATAGGCAGGGCTTGCGCAGACAACGTGACCGATCGAACCGACCCTGATGGCGACCATGCGCGAATCCGGCAGCCTGCCGATACGGACGGCGAGGTCGATATGATCCTCGGCCAACTGGCTTATCCTGTCGCCGAGCGTCAGGCGGATATCCACCAGGGGATAGGCGGCGAGGAAGTCGGTGACGACCGGTAGCACGTGAAGACGGCCGAAGACGATTGGCGCGGTGATGATCAATTCCCCTGTCGGGGCGCTGTATTCGCCGCCGGCGGCGCGTTCGGCGTCGCCGACCTCGTCGAGGATGCGGCGGCAGGCAGAGAGATAGGCATGGCCAGCGTCGGTCAGTGTCAGCCGCCGCGTCGAGCGGTTCAACAGGCGTGTCTTCAGGTGCCGCTCCAGGTCGGAGACCTTGCGGCTGACTGTTGCCAGGGGAACGTCCGAACGGCGCGCGGCGGCGGAAAGGCTGCCGCCTTCCGCCGCCGCGACGAAAAGAGACATGGCTTCGAGGCGATCCATCATTTGTTCCAGAAACTGGAAGGGTTGATTGCAGATATGGCATCTACATCCGCAAGATGGAAGGCTGCATATAATGGGGGCACACCTCAACCAGGAAATCTCCATGCCCCGCATCGCTACGCCTTCGTCTATCGCTGCCGCTCCCGCCGCCGCGCAGCCCATGCTGCAAGCGGTGGAAAGACAGCTTGGTGTCGTGCCGAACCTGTTTCGGATGGTCGCCAACAGTCCGGCGGCGTTGGATGGCTATCTCGGCATGATGGGAGCGCTTGCCAAGGGCCGGCTTCCGGCGCCGACGCGAGAGCGCATCGCGCTGGCGATCGCCGAAATCAATGGGTGCAACTACTGTCTGTGCGCGCACACCTATCTCGGCAAGACGCTCGCAAGCCTCGATGATGCCGAGATGATGGCCAATCGCCATGGCGGCTCCATGGATCCCAAGGCAGCCGCGGCGGTGCGTTTTGCGGCCCGGGTTGCGCAAAGCCGCGGACATGTCGCCCAGGACGATATCGCCGCTGTCAGGCTCGCGGGCTATGACGACGGAGAGATCATCGAGATTGTCCAGCATGTCGCCCTGAACGTCTGGACGAACTATATCAATGAGGTTGCCCAGACCGAGATCGATTTTCCGGTTGTTTCCGCCCGCGATGCTGCCTGAATCCGGATAGGAGTGGCGGTACCCGCCGGTCCCCACCTTCATGCCGCAGAGGAATCCCATGTCTGAGAGCCGCCCGCCGCTTCCGCCTTTCACCGCCGAGACGTCAGCCCAGAAAGCGCGCATGGCCGAGGATGCCTGGAACTCGCGCGATCCGGCGCGGGTGGCTCTCGCCTATACGGCGGACAGCCGCTGGCGCAACCGCGCCGAGTTCCTGCAGGGCCGCGATGCCATCCAGGCGTTCCTGACGCGCAAATGGAGCCGCGAGCTCGACTACCGGCTCATCAAGGAGGTCTGGGCCTTCCACGGCAACCGCATCGCCGTGCGCTTCGCCTATGAATGGCGCGACGACAGCGGCTCATGGTTCCGCAGCTACGGCAACGAGAACTGGGAGTTCGACGAGCACGGGCTGATGCGGCTACGCATCGCCAGCATCAACGACCTGCCGATCGCCGAAGCCGAGCGCAAATATCACTGGCCGCTCGGCCGGCGGCCGGACGACCATCCGACCTTGTCGGAGCTCGGTCTTTAGAAGCATTCATGCAAGGAGGTTTCGATGAACGCACACGCTTTTACCAGCGATGTCGCCTTCACGCCGACGGTGAAGGCGATCCAGGCGCGCAAGGGCTCGCGCCAGTCCTACGCCCGCGTCGAGGAGCGCGGCGGCTGGCAGTCGGCGATCACACCGGACCTTGCCGCGTTCATCGAAATGCAGACCAGCATCTTCCTGTCGACGGCCAATGGCGATGGCCAGCCCTACATCCAGCACCGCGGCGGGCCTGCTGGCTTTCTCAAGGTACTCGACGAAAAGACGATCGGCTTCGCGGATTTCTCCGGCAACAAGCAATTCATCACGCAGGGCAATCTGGCCGACAATCCGAGGGCCTTCCTGTTCCTGATCGACTACATGATGCGCCAGCGCATCAAGATCTGGGGNTTCTCAAGGTACTCGACGAAAAGACGATCGGCTTCGCGGATTTCTCCGGCAACAAGCAATTCATCACGCAGGGAAATCTGGCCGACAATCCGAGGGCCTTCCTGTTCCTGATCGACTACATGATGCGCCAGCGCATCAAGATCTGGGGTACGGCGCGCGTTGTCGAGGACGATGCCGAGTTGACGGCGAGGCTGATGCCGCCGGACTACAAGGCGCGTCCCGAGCAGATCATCCTGTTCACTGTCTCGGCATGGGATGCCAATTGCCCACAACATATACCGCAGCGCTTCGAGGCGGCTGACGTGGCAGCCGCGCTTGGCGAGCGCGACCGGCGCATCCAAGACCTTGAACAGGAGATCGCGCGCCTCAAGGGCGTTTCAGGGGCTGTCGCCAAGCAATGACGCGGCTCAGCCGCCGGCGGCGGTCTCGGCCAGCGCGATTCCCTCGGGCGTCGGTTTCACCGGGATAAACCCGCGAGCCAGCGCCAGCAGGTACTTGGTGTATTCGGTGAACAGCACGCGCACCGCCCGCGGCTTGGTCAGCCAACTGCCATTATCCAGGTTGGAATTGACCACCGGGTAGGGTTCGAGCTTGGCGCCATGCAGCAGCCGGCCCATCTCCAAAAGGCTGCGCGGCATGTGATAATTGTTGGTGACCAGGATAACCGTGCCATAGGCATGGTTTTCCACCCATTTAGCGCTTTCCTCGGCATTGCCGATCGTGTCGAGCGCGGCGCGATCGATGTCGACGCAGCAGGAAAACAGTTTCTTGTCGCCGCCGGTCGCCGCCTGAAGTTGGCGCCGGCTGGCCGAGGGGTGCACGCCGCTGATCAAGAGCCGCTCGCCCTTGCCGGATGCGAGCAGCTCCATCGCGGCGTCGAGGCGCGACTGGCCGCCGGTCAGCACGATGATGGCGTCGGCCTTGGCCGGGTTGGCGGGCGTGGTCAGATGACTGACCTTGCTGGCGAACCAGCCAAAGCCGCCAGCGAACACTGTTGCAAGCACAAGCAGGGAGAGAGCGGAGAAGCGAAGGGCGGTCCTTAGATGGCTAACCCTGCCAAGGCCGCGCCAACGGTCAACCACCACTGGCAGCTGTCCAGCCGTCCCGGTCGAGTCCCGCACATCCATGATCATATAGTTAATCCTCAAATGCGGCCCTTGATAGGTAAAAGACGCACTTTGCGTTACGCGAATTCTCTATCCGTGATCGCCCTGTTTCCATCCAAGCCAGGACGAGGCCCTTTCATGCATCGGGCTGGCGAACATCGATGTCGCTGAGATAGGCAACGACGGTGACGTGCGAGGTTGCCGCCGTCAGCGCGCCGATCACCAGCACCATCAGGACGACACCTGCGTAACCCGCCGAACCGATGGCGAAGTTACCGAACAAAGCGGTTGCCTGATCGGCCTGCGGGGTTGCCATGTTGCGTGACGACCACCAGGAGAACACGATGAAGACGAGCACCGCCGCCGCCCCGCCGGCGGCCGCGCCCTTCATGCCGGTGACCAGGAAATGCCGGCGGAATTCGCGTGCGATGAACCGCGCCTCGGCGCCGACGAAATGCAGCACCTCGATGATGTGGCCGTTGCCGTCCATGGCCCCACGGGTCGCGAACACCACGGTCAGCACCGTCGCCGACAGCATCAGGGCCAGAACGGCGACGCCTATGGTCACCGTGGTACGGGCCATGGCCACCAGCCGGTCGACCCAGGTGCGGTGGTCGTCGAGCGATGCACTCGGCAGTTTCGGCGTGATCGCGGCGCGCATGGCGGCGAAGTCCGGCGGGCTGCTCTCATCGATGGTGACGATGATGAGGCGCGGCACCGGTAGGTCGTCGATGTTGAGGCCCGAACCCAGCCAGGGCTCCAGCAGTCTCGCGGTCGCTTCGCGGTCGATGATCCGGGTGGCCTTCACGCCAGGGAACTCGCCAGCGATCCGCGAAGCCTGGGTAAGCGCCGCTTCCATGTCGAGGCCGTCGGCCGGCTTGATCTGGATCGTCGCCTCGCGCGAGATCTGGTTTTCCCAAACCGAGGCTGTGTCGCGCACCAGTGTCACCGCGCCGAAGGTCAGGCAGGACAGGAAAGTCATGATGGCGATGACCAGCACCAGCGCGCGGCCGGCAATGTTCTGAGCCGGCACGATCGGCGCCATCTTGCGTTGTGCGCGCGGCCTCGCCTCCACCGCCTCGCCATCCTGCTCCTCGAAATGGTCGGCCGACTGCTCAGTCATAGATATCAAGCCTTCCGCCGGCCAAGATCATGCGGCGCGCGTCGACCTGCTCCATCAGGCCCAGGTCGTGCGTGGCGATCACAACGGCGGTACCAAGCCGGTTGAGCTCGATGAACAGCCGCAGCAGCCGCCGCGCCAGCGGCGGATCGACATTGCCGGTCGGCTCGTCGGCGAGCAGGATCTCCGGCTGCTCGATCAGGGCGCGCGCGATCGCGGCACGCTGCTTCTCGCCGCCGGACAGGACCGGCGGCAGCACATGCATGCGCTCGCCGAGCCCCACCCATTTCAACAACTCGGTGACATCGGTGCGGTAGCTCGCTTCCTCGCGCCCGCGCACGCGCAGCGGCAGCGCGACATTCTCATAGGTGGTCATGTGGTCGAGCAGGCGAAAGTCCTGGAAGACCACGCCGATGCGGCGGCGCAGATGCGGCAGTTCGGTGCGTGAGATGCGCGAGCGGTCCTTGCCGAAGATGGTGATCAGTCCACGCGTCGGTTTCAGCGACATGAACAAAAGGCGCAGCAATGTCGTCTTGCCGGCACCCGAAGGACCGCTCAGGAACTGGAAGGAGCGCTCCGGTATGTGCAGGGATATGTCGCGGAGGATTTCCGGACCCATGCCATAGCGGAGGCCGACATTTTCAAAGCGAATCAATTTCGACGACCTGAATTTCCTGGCCGCGGCGAACCGGCCTGTTTTGTGAAAAGACCATCGGCCGGCATGGTTAACCGGCGGTTAATTCCTGGCTTGTTTAGGCTCTTCAAGAGGGCTCCGGTGGGGAAGCGTTAACCATTTGTGTTTNGCAGCAATGTCGTCTTGCCGGCACCCGAAGGACCGCTCAGGAACTGGAAGGAGCGCTCCGGTATGTGCAGGGAGATGTCGCGGAGGATTTCCGGACCCATGCCATAGCGGAGGCCGACATTTTCAAAGCGAATCAATTTCGACGACCTGAATTTCCCGGCCGCGGCGAACCGGCCTGTTTTGTGAAAAGACCATCGGCCGGCATGGTTAACCGGCGGTTAATTCCTGGCTCGTTTAGGCTCTTCAAGAGGGCTCCGGTGGGGAAGCGTTAACCATTTGTGTTTACGCAAAAGAAACGAAGAGCGAACACGCGCAATACTGGGGCCATGATGGCTGACGAACGAACCGCGCGCCCGGTTTCCGGCGAAATCATGACCGATCCCGCGGCAGTTGCCGCGGTTGACCGGATCTTGCGCGCTCCGGCGGATGATATCATCGATGCGGATTATATTGTGTTGCCGCAGCCGGCCTCACCAGTCGAAAATGTTTCGCCGCTGCCGCGTGCGATTGTCACCCCGCCTATCGAAGGCATGGACATGCTGCGCAAGCCGGAAACGCCGGCGGAACGGCCGCCGGCCTCGCGCGGCGGTCCGATCTTCTGGATCGCCGGCATCGGTGCCGCCCTTGCTGCCTTCTGGGTCTCGGGCGGTCATGCGCTGGTGCGCCAGGCACCGCTCCTGCCCGGCGCGCAAGCGTCGGCGCTGACCATTTCAGGCGTGTCGTCACGCGTCGACGCCTCCGGCGCCAATCCGGTGCTGTTCGTCGACGGCGAGGCCGCCAATGATGGGACGAGGCCGGCGACAATGCCGCCACTCGAAATCCGGGTGACGGGCAATGACGGGCGAACAACCCGCTATACGCTGGGGACATCTGGCCATTCGCTGGCATCGGGCGAAAGATTCGGCTTTGCCAGCCGGCTCGACGTGCCTAAGAACGGCGTAAGGACCGTTTTGGTCACCTTCGCCGAATAGCGTGTGTCGATATTCAGGTGAAGCCGGTCTGCAAACGGTGGTTCCCCGCGCTTCCGGTGCTCACGTACTTAAGTACGCTCCGCTCCGGTTCTCGGAAACCACCGCTTTCGGCTCGGCCTGACCTGAATCCCATCACACGCTCGGTGTGAAGGCGTTGGGAAAAACTGGAGAGGGCGAGAAATGCCAAACGTGCGCGGCAAGGACATCGAAGTCCTGTTTTCGGCATCGGCGATCGCGCGGCGCAATCTCGAACTCGCCAAGGAGATCGCCGGGCACGATTATCACGATCTCTTGGTGATTTCGGTGCTGAAAGGCTCGTTCATCTTCGCCGCCGACCTGATCCGCGCCATGCATGATGTCGGCCTGTCGCCGGAAGTCGAGTTCATCTTCATCTCCAGTTATGGCGCCGGCACAACCAGCGGCGAGGTGAGGGTGCTGCGCGACATCGACAACGAGGTCGCCGGCCGCGACGTGCTGTTGATCGACGACATTCTGGAATCTGGCAAGACGCTAAGCTTCACGCGCGACCTGATGCTGTCGCGTGGCGCGAAAAGCTGTTCCATCACCGTGCTGCTCGACAAGCGCATGCGCCGCCAGACCGCGCTCAACGCCGATTACGTCGGCTTCGACTGCCCCGATTATTTCGTCGTCGGCTATGGCATGGATGTGGCGCATGCCTTCCGTGAATTGCCGTTCGTGGGTGTGGTGAAAGGCGACGTGTAAGGCGAGTGCCTCGCACCGGTGAGTCCTGAAAAAGGCCTTAACGGTGGCAGGAAAATTAGTGTGGACGAACGCCGGGGTTTTCAGGAAAAGTCAACGTTTCGCCACCAAATATGCCGGCCATGGCAAAGCTTTTGATCGTCGAGGACGATGAGTCCGTCCGCACCCTCGCAGCCCGCGCGCTCGAACGCGCCGGCCACTCAATCGATATCGCCGCCGATGGCGCGCAGGGGCTTTCGCTGATCCGCGCCGCAAAAGGCGGTTACGATCTCGTCGTCTCCGACATACGCATGCCCGAGATGGACGGCATCGAGATGGCGGTTGCGGCAGCCGCGCTTTTTCCCGCGATGAAGATCATGCTGATGACCGGCTATGCCGACCAGCGCGAGCGCGCCGAGGAATTGAACGGCATCATCCTCGATGTCGTGCAAAAGCCCTTCACGCTGGCCGAGATCCGTTCTCGCGTCGAACGCGCGCTGATCTGCTTCGCCTGATCAGGCTGGATCCCTGGCGACAAGCGCCGGTGCCGGGCTGGCGCGGCGCTCGGTGTTGAGCGCCAGCAGGCCGGCGCCGATGATAAGCGCCGCGCCGATCACCGTTGCTGACCTGGGCACCTCGGCGAAGAACAGGAAACCCCACAGCGGCGACCACAGGATGCCGGTGTATTCGAAGGTGGCGACGCGGTTGGCCGGCGCCAGCCGGTAGCCTTGCGAGAGCAGGATCATGCCGGCCGCGGCGACGAAACCGCAGGCGGCCATCTTGAGGAAATCCGGCAGCGTCGGCCAGATCCATGGTCGCACCAGGAATTCGAGGCTCGGGTGGACAGCGTGGGTTATGCCCGCAATGTGAAACGTGCCGGCGACGACGGCCGCGCCGACGAGATAGGCGCCGTTCTGGTAGAAGGCCATGACAGTGGACGATTCGGTATCGCCGATCTTGCGAGCCATCAGCTGCGAGAAGGCGTAGAGCACGGCCGAGCCCAGCGACAGCAAGGCCGCCCAGTCGAACAGCCCTGCGCCGGGCCGCAGCATCACCAGGACGCCAAACATGCCGATCAGCACGGTTGACAGCGTCTGCCAGGAAACGCGCTCGCCGAGATAGGGGCCGGCCATCGCCATGATGCAGAGCGGCGCCATGAAATAAAGCGCCACGGCGTCGGCCAGCGGCAGGGCGGCGATGGCTAGGTAATAGACCGTGTAGGAGGTGAACTGGATGAAGGCGCGTATCGTCAGGAGGCCGAACCGTTTCGACAGGATTGCCCGCAGCCCGACATCGACGTGAACCAGAACGATCAGGATCGGCAAGGCTATGATCGAGCGGATCGCCATCACCTCGGTCACCGGGTAGCCGCTCGACACGGCTTTGACGAGCGGATCCTGCAGCGAGAAGACCAGCACGCCCAGGCACAGGCTCAGGATGCCGCCCACCATCCTATTCTGCATCCGTTCAGGCTCCCGCGCATCCGATCCGGCGACCCTCACCAGATCAAAAAGAACCCGCCACCGTTTTCGGGTAGCGGGCACGAGTGAGGACTCTTGATTGGTCCGCGGCCGATTTCGCGACTGCATATCCAATGGGTGATGCGATTATCGTTCGGCGTTTGACATGTTGCAAACGAATTGGAATGATGCCAGCGATCAAATCCGCTTATGATGGATGCCATGCGGCCAACCCTCGACAGTGATCTCCTGCGTACCTTTGTCGCCATCGCCGAGGCTGGCAATTTCACGAGGGCCGCCGAGCAGGCCGGCCGCACGCAATCGGCCGTGTCGATGCAGATGAAGAAGCTCGAAGAGCTGGTCGGCGACAGCCTTTTCGAGCGAGGTTCACGCGGCGTCGCACTGACGCGGCGGGGCGGCGAACTCATCGTCAATGCCCGCCGTATCGTTTCGCTGCTCGATGAAACGGCGGCGTCGATGGCGGCGGCGCCGCTCGGTGGGCCGGTGCGCATCGGCATTCCGGAGGAATATGGCCATGCCATCCTGTCTCGCGCGCTCGGCGCATTTTCGAAGCGCCACACCAAGGTCGAGGTCACCGTGCGCTACGCGCATTCGGAGGCGCAGATCGCGGCGCTCGCCGCCGGCGAGCTGGATCTATGCGTGGTGTTCGAATGGCAGGACCCATCCGGCGGCGAAGTGCTGATGCACGATCCGACGGTCTGGGTGACGTCGAACCTGCATCACATGCATGAGGAGCGCCCGGTGCCGATCGCGCTCTACAACCGCGCCGGCTGGTGCAAGGACTTCGCCATCAAATCGCTGGAGCAGCGCGGCCTTGCCTATCGCGTCGCCTATACAAGCGATACCAATGGCGGCCTGAAGCTTGCCGTCACCTCAGGGTTGGCGATCGCGCCTATCTCACGCAGCAACATTCCGACGGACTGCCGAGAGCTGACGTCCGCGGACGGGTTCGGCGACATCGATTCCTCCAATGTGGTGATGCATCGCAACCCGAATGCGTCAGGCGAAGCAATCGACGGCATGCAGGAGGCAATCCGCGAGGCGTTCGTCAACAGGTAGATCGGCTTCATGGAAATGAAGCTGGCCGCTCTCGCCGCTTGCTATTTCAGCTCCAGCAGCCGTTCCAGATAGCTGCGCTCGATGTCGGGGCTGAGCGCATTGCCGAGCCGCTTGCGGATCGCTTCCAGGATCTGGCGCGCGCGCTGCACGTCGATCTCGTCGGGCACTTTCACCGAATCGCCGAAATCGGGACCCTGGCTGGCGCGCGGCCGGCCGAGCGGGTCACGGTCGGCATCCTGCTGGCGGCCGCCTTCCTGGCTGCCGCCCTGGTCGCCCTGCATGGCCTGCATCTGTTTCATCATGTCCTTGGCGCCCTTGCGCAGCGCCTCGAGCGCCCGGCCCTGGTGGCCGACGGCCTCGTCGCCCTGGCCCTCGCCAAGCGCCTGCTCGGCGCTGCCCATGGACTTGCCGGCCTCGCCAAATCCTTCATTGGGCTCCATGCCCATGCCCTCCAGGCCTTTCTTCAGCTGCTCGAGATCGCTCTTCAGCTGGCCCTGGCCTTCCTGCAGCTGCTTCAGCGCATCGGCGAATTCCTGCGGCGTCATCGGCTTTGGCTCGCCATTCTCGCCGGGCTTGCCGTTTTCGCCCGATTGACCTTGCTCATCGTTCTGGCCAAGCTGCTCGTCGCGGTTGCGGCCGCGCTGGCGCTCGCCGCGCTGCATCTGATCCATGCGGAAGGTGTCGTTCATCATCTCCTGCTGGCGCCGCAGGATCTCGCCAAGCTTATCCATCTGCTGACGCATCTGGCTGTCCTGCTCGCCCCCCTGCTGCTGGCGACCGGCCTGGAGGTTGTTCATCATGTCTTGCAACTGAGACAGCAATTGCTGGGCCTTGTCGCGAGCGCCCGACTTCGCCAGATTTTCGATCTGGTCCATCATGCGGTCGATGTCGCTCTGGCGCAGCTCCTGGCCGTTCTGCTGCATCTGCGGCGCGTTCGGGTTCTGCTTGGCGCGTTCGGCGAATTCCTGCAGGAACTGGTTCATCGCCTCGCGAAGTTCCTTCATCGCCTTCTCGATCTCGGCATCGCTGGCGCCATTCTTGATGGCATCCTGCAGGGCCTGCTGGGCCTGGCGCAGCCGCTTTTCGGCCGCCGAGAGGTTGCCCTCCTCGATACCAAGCGCGATCTCCCAGAGGTAGGCAACCTCGCTGCGCAATTGATCGTCGTTCACCGCCAGCTTCAGCCGGCTCATCGCGCTCATGATGGCGAGGTAGTGGGACATGGTATCGAACGTGTCTTCGGGCCGCAGCGTGATGGCCTCCATCAGGTCGAGCACGCGCGGCTTGGCATTGGCGTCGAGCGCAAGCAGGCGGCGCTGTTCGATCAGCGCGCGTGCCAGCGGGTTGGCGAAGGGCCGTTCGGGCATCACGAGCGTCTTGGTTTCGCTTGAGGCGGTGTGGCCGGCGTCGTCGGTGGCGACCAGCGTCAGCTTGATGCTGCTGCCGGCCCAGACATGCTCGGTCAGGTCTTTCGTGGTCTTGGCGGCATTCGACTTGCCGCCGCGGCGCGGCAGTGTCAGCGGCATTTCGGGCGGACCGTAGAGCGGATGCGCACCCGGCGCCTGCGGGTCGGCCAGCGCGAAGGCCGCCTTGGCGGTGGCGGCGCCGTAGTCGTCGTCGATCTGATAGTTGAGCTCGAAGGCGCCGTTGGCGGCGCGCTTGGGCTCGCCGACGAAGCGGATCTGCGGCGGCTTGTCCGCGATCACGGCGAAAGCCCAGCGGCCAAGCTGATCCTCCCCCGATTTCAGCGTCATCGTCCCGTCGCCGGTCAGCTTGCTGGCGAACTGGCGCACCTTCGAGGCGGACGGCACCGCCGGGCTTGCTGCCGGTTTGGCGGCGGCTTGCGGGCTTGCGGGGTCGATGGCGCGCGCATTGCCGTCCTTGTCGGCATAGGCAAGCGTTTCCTCGCCCGAGCCTCCGGTAACGCGCAAGGAGACGTCGCTGCCCTCGGGGACATGAAAGGTCGGCGTCGCCTGGTTGGCGTCGGCCGTCAGGAAGATCGGAGGCTTGCCGGTATAGGCCGGCGGCGTCACCCATGCGTCGATGCGCGGGGGTACGGTGTCGAGCGTGCCATGTGCGCTGAACCCATCGCCCAGCCGGCCGCCGGTCGGCCCAAAGGAGAAGGCAAAGGCAGTGACCAGCAGGAGCGCCGCCACGGCGCGCAACCCCCACGGGTCGCGCTCCGGCACGCGCGTGCGCGGCAGATCGGCGCTGAGATTGTCGAGCTTTCCAGCCATTCGCTTCTGGTGCTCGCGCCAGAGCGCTTGCGAGAAACTGCTTTCCTGGCCGCTGGGCCGGTCGCTCTGCACCTGTACGGGGCTGTGCAGCAGTCTGTTGGCGGCTTCGATGCGGCGATCGATCTCGGCCGCGCCAGGGATGCGGAAAAAGCGCAGCGGATAAAGCGCCGCCAGACCTGCCAGGCAGAACATGGCGGTAAGGCCGATCCGCACCACGTCGGGCAGCCGGGGGAAAATACCGAACCAGGAGACGCTCAGGAACAGGCCGACGACGATAATGAGCGGAAGCAGCAGCGGCCAGCCACGCTCGATCGCCATCGAGNATTCCACTTTTCGCGATCATGCGGCGAGGCGGGCGGGATAGCCCAAGCCTCACGACTCGAAGAATACCAGCAAACACGGCAAAGGCGAGGCAGTTTGAAAGAACGTGAAGCCTGCCGAAATGGTTGCAATCAGAAATTGGCGGGGTCTGCGTTGGCGCCACAGACCAGCACGGCGACCCGTTCGCCCGGTGTCGGCGCGTAACGGCCCGACAGGATCGCGGCGAAGGCGGCGGCACCACCCGGCTCCGAGATGATGCGCACGCGGTTCCAGAGCGCCTTCTGGGCGGCGATGATGTCGTCGTCGCTGACCAGGATGGAGCGTTCGACGAAGGCTTCGGCGATCGGGAACATCATCTCGCCGACGCGCTTCGGCGCCAGCGAATCGGCGGCGATGCCTTCCGCGGGCGCGTCAACCGGATGGCCGGCCTCGAAGGCGCGATGGAGGGTCGGCGCGCCCTCGGGCTCTACGGCGACGATGCGGATGCGGCCGGCATACCAGGCGGCGATCCCCCCGATCAGGCCGCCACCGCCGACGGCGACCAGCAGCGTGTCGATCTCAGGCAGATCGCTTTCGATTTCGAGCCCGAGCGTGCCCTGGCCGATCAGCGTCTCCTCCTGGTTGAAGGCGTGGATCCGCAAGGCGCCGGTTTCCCCCGCGAATCGTTCGCTGGCAGCCAGCGCCTCGGCATAGCGGGCGCCGCCGACAACGAGGTCGGCGCCATAGCCCCGGATGCGGTCCAGCTTGGCCTGCGGGCTCACTTCGGGAACGAAGATGGTCGCTCCGTGGCCAAGCCGCATGGCGGCGTAGGCGACGGCGGCGCCATGATTGCCGCCCGATGCGGCGACGACCCCGGCCTCGGGAACCGGCCGCTCCAACAGGTTGGTGAAAGCGCCGCGGGCTTTGAACGAGCCCGAATGCTGCAGGCATTCGAGCTTGAGGTCGACCGCCAAAGGCGGCAGGTCGAAGTCGGCCATGTCGACGCGCAGAACCGGTGTATGCCTGATATAGGGGCGGATGCGCGGTTCCATCGCGGCGATGCGTGCGCGTGTGACGACGTTGCCCTGCGACATCAAAATCTCCTTGGGATTGACAGCAATTAGTAACTTGGCAAAATCACTAAATGCAAGAGGTTGATATCTTCAAGGCGATCGCCAACGAGCGCAGACTGCAGGTTCTCGACTGGCTCAAGGATCCACGTGCGCATTTCCGGGCACAGGCGGATGGCGATCTGGTCGAGGACGGCGTCTGCGCTCTGCTGATCGCCGAGAAGCTCGGCATCACTCAGGCGACGCTTTCCGAGCATATGCGCGTGCTCATCCAGGCCGGCCTGCTCAGAACCAAGCGCATCAAGCAATGGACCTTCTACCGCCGTGACGAGGACAGGATCGCCGACGCAAGGGCACTCATCCAGAACCGGTTATAGCGTCGCGGCAGGGCGGCTTACGCAAGCCAGTCCGGCACCGAATCCAGCCCGATCAGCTCGTCATAGGTCAGGCGCGGACGCACGACATGGAAACGGTCGCCGTCGACCAGCACCTCCGGCACCAGCAGGCGGGTGTTGTAGGTGCCGGCCTGGACCGCGCCATAGGCGCCGGCGGTGGAAACGGCGACGAGGTCGCCCGCCATCATCCGGGGCAGGTCGCGGTCGAGGCCGAGATAATCGCCGGTCTCGCAGACTTGGCCGACCACATCGACCATCATGCGCGGCGCGTCGGCCGGCGGCTGCACGACCGGCTTGATCTCATGGAAGGCATCGTAGAGCGTCGGCCGGATCAAGTCATTCATGGCCGCGTCGACTACGAGGAAATTCTTGGCGTCGCCTTCCTTCACGAAAATCACTTCCGACACCAGGATGCCGGCATTGCCAACGATCAGCCGGCCCGGCTCGAACATGACCTTCAGACCCAATTTGGTGACGTGCTTGCGGACGATCTGGGCATAGGCGTCGGGCAAGGGGGGCGGGTTGTTGTCGACGCGGTAGGGAATGCCGAGGCCGCCGCCGAGGTCGACATGCTCGATGGCGTGGCCGTCGCCGCGCAGCGCACCGACTAGGTCGACCAGCAGGGCGAAGGCGTCGTCGAAGGGCTGCAACTCGGTGATCTGGCTGCCGATATGGGTATCGATGCCGGTGATCCGGATGCCCGGAAGCGTTGCCGCGCGGGCGTAGACCTGGCGCGCCCGCTGCCAGGGAATGCCGAACTTGTTCTCGGCCTTGCCGGTTGAGATCTTCTTGTGGGTCTTGGCGTCGACGTCGGGATTGATGCGCAGCGAGATCGGCGCCACCTTGCCGAGCGCCACGGCACGTGCCGACAACAGCTCGAGTTCCGGCTCGGATTCGACGTTGAAGCAGAGAATGCCGGCTTCGAGCGCAAAGTCCATTTCGCGCGCGGTCTTGCCGACGCCGGAGAACAGGATCTTGCCGGCCGGTACGCCGGCGGCCAGAGCCCGGCGCAATTCGCCTTCCGAGACCACGTCGGCACCGGCGCCGAGCTTGGCCAAGGTCCGCAGCACCGCCTGGTTGGAATTGGCCTTCATGGCGTAGCAGACCAGCGTATCGAGCCCGGCAAAGGCCTGGACGAAGACACGGTAGTGCCTGGTCAGGGTCGCCGTCGAATAGCAGTAGAACGGCGTGCCGACCTGTGCGGCGATATCAGGGATCGCCACGTCCTCGGCATGCAGCACGCCGTCGCGGTAGTCGAAATGGTTCACGAGAGTGGTTCCGGAAGTTGAGGCACGATGCGATCGGGTTTGGAAAGACCAATCCCGCCTTCATCGAAGCTAGATCAGCGGGTCGAGAATGAACTTCTTGTCCACGACCGGTTTTTCCGGTTCCGGCGGCACGGGCTGGTGGGCCTTCTCGGCATCCTTGCGTGCCTGGACAGCCGCCTCGTAGGGCGTGTCGAGGCCCGCCTTGCGGCCGCAGGCGGTCACGAAGGCAAGCGCCGCAAGCAGCGTCAGCGTCACCAAAATCCTGCTTCCGGTCATCGATCCATCCGTCCGAAACTCTCTGTCCGCCGCTGCTTTTAGCCGAGTTCTGGTTGCATTGCACCCCGGATATTGCTGATCGCGATATCGGGGTTACGCTTTGGCGAGACGCTTTTTCCAATAGCGGATTTGCTTTCTCACTTCCGACGGTGCGGTGCCGCCGAAGCTGGTGCGGCTCTTGACCGAGCGCTGCACCGCCAGCACCGAGAATATGTCGGAAGTGATGCCCGGGTTGATCGATCGCAGATCCTCCAGCGATAGCTTTTCCAGACTAACCTTCTTGTCTTCGGCCAGCGCCACCGCGCGGCCGGTGACATGATGGGCCTCGCGGAACGGGATGCCCAAAGTGCGCACCAGCCAGTCGGCGAGATCGGTGGCGGTGGCATGGCCGGAGCCGGCGGCCTTCTTCATCGCGGCGGCATTGACCGTCATGTCCGCAACCATGCCGGTCATCGCGGCCAGCATCAGGTCGAGCGTCTCGGCCGCGTCGAACACCGATTCCTTGTCTTCCTGCATGTCCTTGCCGTAGGTCAAAGGCATGCCCTTCATCACCGTTAGCAGGCCGACCAGATGGCCGTTGACGCGGCCTGTCTTGCCGCGAACCAGTTCGGCGGCGTCGGGGTTCTTCTTCTGCGGCATGATCGAGGAGCCGGTGGAAAAACTATCCGACAGCCTGATGAAGCCGAATTGCGGCGTCGACCAGATGATGATCTCCTCGGCCAGCCGCGACAGATGGGTGGCGCAGATCGCCGCCATGGCAAGGAACTCCAGCGCGAAATCGCGGTCCGAGACGCTGTCCAGCGAATTGCGCATCGGCTCGCGGAAACCGAGCGCGCTCGCGGTCTGGTGGCGGTCGATCGGGAAGCTGGTGCCGGCAAGGGCGGCGGCACCGAGCGGGCTCTCGTCCATCCGTTCGATCGCGTCGCGCACGCGCGACAGGTCGCGCGAAAACATCTCGACATAGGCCATGCAATGATGGCCGAAAGTGACCGGCTGCGCCGCCTGCATGTGGGTGAAACCCGGCATGACGGTCGCCGCATGTTCCTCGGCTCGCGCCAGGAGGGCCATGATCAAGCCTTTCAACGCCTCGGCGACACGAAAGCATTCGTCCTTGACCCAGAGCCTCAGATCGACGGCCACCTGGTCGTTGCGCGAACGGGCGGTGTGCAGGCGGCCGGCCGCCGGACCGATCAGATCGGCAAGGCGGGCCTCGACATTCATGTGGATGTCTTCCAGCCGCGCCGAAAACTCGAAGCTGCCGGCTTCGATCTCTTTCAGGATCGTGTTCAGACCGTGAGCGATTTTTTCTTGATCGGCCGCCGAAATAATGCCCGTTTGCGCCAGCATCTCGCTATGGGCGATCGAGCCTCTTATGTCCTGCGCGTAGAGTTTGCGGTCGAACGAGATCGACGCGTTGATCGCTTCCATGATCGCGGCCGGACCCGAGGCAAATCGTCCGCCCCACATCTGGTTGCTGGTCTTCTTGTCGCTCATGGCTATAACCCGTGCTTCGGAGCAGTTTTGAGAAAATGGCAGACGGAAACAGATTTTTCCCGGCCCCGCGCCTGATCCTCGCCGCCCTGGTGGCGGGAGCGCTGGCCGGCGCGGTCGCGGTATATGTCAGCGAGAGCCGGTCTGGCAACAACGCCGCGCCCCAAGCAGCCGCCGGCGACAGCAAGGACGATGTCGCCTGCGCCGCCAAGAGCGATCGCGCCAAGAAGGTCGCGGCCGCGGCCACCGGCGAGGTCGCGGCACTTTTGCCGGCCGATCCGCCGCAGTCAATGAGGAGCCTCGCCTTCAACGGTCCGGACGGCAAGCCGATGACGATCGCCGATCATGCCGGCAAGACGGTGCTGCTCAATCTCTGGGCCACGTGGTGCGCGCCCTGCCGTGCCGAAATGCCGGCGCTCGATGCGCTGCAGAAGGAGAAAGGCAGCGCCGCCTTTCAGGTCGTCGCCGTCAACGTCGATGCCGGCGACGACGTGAAACCGAAGAAGTTTCTCGCCGATACCGGTGTGCACACGCTCGGCTACTACCGCGATTCGACGATGACGCTGTTCAACGACCTCAAGACGCGCGGTCTGGCGCTCGGCCTGCCCGTCACCATGCTGATCGACGGCGAAGGCTGCCTGATCGCCCACATGAACGGTCCGGCCGAATGGGCCGGGCCCGATGCAAAGCGGCTGGTCGAGACGGCGCTCGGGTCGTGAGCCGGAGCAACTCCAGGAAAAGTGTGTAACGGTTTTCCGTCCGGAATTGCGTAAAAACAAAGAGCTCTAGGCCGAGCGTACGCTCGGTTTGAGCAATACGAGGCTGCCATCCTGGCGGTCGGCGCCTCGCGCCCGAACACGCTTGCCGTGGCCGGTCAGGTCCCCGAACGCCTCGATCGGCGCCGGCTTGCCGAGATAATAGCCCTGGCCGATCTCACAGGCCTCGGCGTCGAGGAACTTCAACTCGCCGAGCGTCTCGACGCCCTCCGCCAGCACCGGCAGGCCCAGGCCGCGCCCCAGCCCGAGCACGGCGCGCACGATCGCCGCAACCTGGCCGTTGGTGTCGACGGACTTGATGAAGGAACCGTCGATCTTGATCTTGTCGAAAGGGAAGGCGCGAAGGTTGGAGAGGGAGGAATAGCCGGTTCCGAAATCATCCATGGCCACGCGCACGCCAAGCGCCTTGACCTGTCGCAAACTCGCCAGCGCGCGCGGCATGTCCTTCACCAGCGCCGTCTCGGTGATTTCGAGTTCCAGCCTGGCCGCCTCGAGACCGGACTTGAGCAAGGTCTCGTGCACCTTTCGGCTGAAGTTCGGATTATGCAACTGCACCGCGGAGACGTTGACGGCCACCGTCAGGGGATTTTCCCAACTGGCGGCCTCCTGGCACGCTGCCGTCAGCACCCAATCTCCGATCTGGCCGATGGCGCCGCTGTCCTCCGCCAGGGGAATGAATATGGACGGGGGAACATCGCCGCGTTCGGGATGCCGCCAACGGATCAAGGCTTCGAAGCCGACCATCCTGCCGCTGCTGATCTCTTTCTGCGGCTGGTAGACGAGATAGAATTCGTCGCGCGCGACTGCCTGGCGCAGTTCGTGCTCCATGACGCGCTTGTCGCGAGCCTCGGCGCCCATCGACGCCTCGAAATAGCGATAGGTGTCCCTGCCTTCGGTCTTGGCGCGATAGAGCGCGGTATCCGCATGACTGATGAGGCTGGCTTGGTCTTCCGCGTCCAGCGGATAGAGCGCGATGCCGATGCTCCCCGATACCAGCCCGCCACCCGCCGAGAGCCGGNCAGACGTGTGCTCTTCCGATCTTCCGGCTCGCCGCCTGCGGGTCCGGCAGGTTGGGGGCGATGATGGCGAATTCGTCGCCTCCAAGGCGCGCCAGCATCTGTCCGTGGCGAAGAACGCCGGAGACGCAATTCGCCACCTTCTGAAGCATCGCGTCGCCGGCGCCATGCCCATAAAGATCGTTCACTTCCTTGAACCGATCGAGATCGAGCAGCAGAAGCGCAAGATGTCCGCCCCTCGCGCCCTTGCCGGGTTTTGCGTCTCGGCTCGTGGTGGCGATTTCGGTATCAAGCCGGCTGGAAAAGCTACGGCGGTTGGCGAGCCCTGTCAGCGGATCGAAATGAGCGAGGCGAAGGATTTCCTGCTCCGCCTTCTTGCGTTCGCGAATGTCGCGGACGGCGACGACATTGTGGGGCTTGCCGCAATAGTCGATGCTTCTGGCGATCAGTTCGACAGGGATTCTCATGCCGTCGCGATTGCTCAGTTCCGCCTCCCACGGCTGTCCCTGGAAGTTGATCAGGTCGGATGCGGTGCGCTCATCAAAGAGGTCGCCAAGTTCCCTTCCGTTCAGTGTCGTTGCGACCATGCCGGTCAGCCTGGCCATGCTGTCGTTGACACTGACGATGCGATTGCCGTCGCAAACGATCAGGCCTTCCACCGCGGCGTTGGCCAAGCCGTGCATGCGGTCGACCTCAAGCTTTTGGCGGCGGAAGCGCAGGTCGATCCACAGCGCGGAGGCCGAAAGCACCAGGATCACCAGAGTGGCCGCAGCGGCGGCGAAGGCCTGCGAGGTCGGTGCGACGGTGTGTTCGGATATGGCTATCGAGGAATCCGGGAAGATCGAGACGGCAGCCATGGCTATGAAGTGCAGGCCGCAGATTGCCAGCGTCAGCAAGACCGCACCGGCAAGTGTCGCAGGCATTGACGAGCCACGCAGGACGACGCGCAAAGCCAGCGCCGCGAGCGTCACGCCGACCAGCAAGGAGACGGCGACGAGGAGCAGGTTCCATTCGATCCGGCCCTCGACCTCGAATGCCGCCATGCCGATGTAGTGCATGGCCGCGATACCGCCGCCCAGAACGGCACCGCCGACCAGATGATAATCAAGCTCGTCGCGCAAGGTGGCGACCCACATGCCAACCGCCGTCACCGCCACCGCACCAGCGAGCGAGAGTACTGAAAGTCCGGGATCATAGGCGTTGGGTATTCCCGGCGTGAAGGCAAGCATGGCGATGAAGTGCGTGGCCCAAATGCCGAAGCCGGTCGAGGTGGAGGCGATCGTCAGCCAGGCAAGCCGATTTCGATCCGTCGAGCGGCCTATGTGATGAAGAAGATTGACGGCTGAAAAACAGGAAATTCCACAAATCAGCGCTGCCAGAGCAACCAGCCTCAGATCGTGCTGGTTCACGATGCAATTATAGATCGTCAGCATCTTATTCCCCCTAGCCCGCAGGAAATAAAGAAAGAAACATGACTGATTAATGCTTGGCTGTTGAAGGATCGATAAAGCCGCCTGCAACCACAGCGTGCCTTTGCGGCGCAAGCTGACCGCAAGAGCACAGACCAGGTCAGCCGCATCGATTGAAGGCAACGGCTATTTCAGGCGGCGTCGGCGAGGCATTGAAGGTGGTGGCCTGGAACGTCGAGCGGCTTCGTCATGTCGATGCCATTGCACGAACGCTTCACCAGCATTTCATCATCCCTTTGCCGGATAACAATGACGGTCTTTACGTCTTTGGCAGGCGCCCTAGCTACCTAGGGCGCCGGTGTGACGTTTTCATGCCGCTGTCGCCGCCGAAGGGGAGAAAAGACCAGCTGTGTTCAGGCCCGCAAGGGCCACAACAGACTGTCACATACCTTCTCTAAGAGAGCGGGCAAGGACTTGCGCAAGACCCTTGTCAACAGTCATTCAAGAGGGAAGAAATCATGACGATCATCGAGCGGGGCTTTGCTGCCCTTGCCGCAGGCGTGCTGAGCACCGCGCTGGCGATGCCTGCCTTCGCGGAACCGGCAAAATTCGATTTCTGGTTCGGCCTTTCGGGCGATCTCGCACGTGTCGTGGACACGCTATGCAAGAATTTCAACGCCTCGCAGAAGGACTATGAAGTCGTCTGCACCAGCCAGGGCAACTACGACGCCACCTTGCAGAACACCATTGCCGCCTTCCGCGCCGGCAAGCAGCCCGCCGTCGTTCAGGTCTATGACGTCGGCACCGCCACCATGATGCTGTCGGGTGCCTACAAGCCCGCCGACAAGCTCATGGAAGAAAACGGCTACAAGATTGACTACGCCGATTATTTCCCCGGCATCGCCCGCTATTACGCCACGTCGAAAGGCGAGATGCTGTCCTTCCCGTTCAATTCGTCGACCCCGCTGATGTACTGGAACAAGGACGCCTTCGCCAAGATCGGCAAGAGCGAGGCGCCGAAGACCTGGGAAGACGTCGGCGCCGATCTCAAGGCGTTGAAGGACGCCGGCTATGAATGCCCGATGGCGATCAACATCTCGGCCAATGAAAGCTGGCAGCTCATGGAGCAGTTCTCGGCGCTGCACAACCAACCGATCGCCACGAAGAACAATGGCTATGACGGCCTCGACGCCCGTCTCGAAGTCAACAAGACCAAATTCGTGCAGTACGTCACCGACCTCAAGAAATGGTATGACGCCGGCCTGATCAAGATCAAGTCGAAGGATCTCGGCCAGGATATGGTCCAGGCCTTTGCCACCGGTACCTGCCAGGTCATCCTGACCTCGGTCGGCGATCACGGTACGGTTGGCCGTACGCAGAAGGAAGGCATGAACTGGGACGTTGCCGAACTGCCCGTCTATGCCGGCACCGAGCGCAAGAACTCGCTCGTCGGCGGCGCATCGCTGTGGGTTCTCTCCGGCAAGTCGGATGCTGAATACAAGGGCGCGGCCGCGTTCCTCAACTTCATCCACGATCCGAAGACCGCCCTGTTCTGGTCGACCAACACCGGTTACATCCCGGTGACCAAGTCGGGCTTCGACTACATGAAGGGCCAGGGCTTTTACGACAAGGCGCCTTACAAGGGGCGCGAAGTCGCGATCGCCAGCCTGACCGCCTCCGAGCCGACCGAAATCACCCGCGGCATCCGCCTGGGCAATTTCACCCAGATCCGCGCCGAGTTCGGCACCCAGATGCAGGCGATCTTCGCCAACAAGGTCAGCGTGCAGGAAGGCCTCGACACGCTGGTCAAGAACGGCGACGCCATCCTCGACCGCTTCCAGCAGACCTATCCGGGAAAAACCCTGCCCTGATCCAGGGAAATTCCGGGCCGCCGGCCGACCCGTTTGAGCATGATCCCGAAAACCGTCTCCACTTTCGGGATCATGCTTGGGTCGACGGGCGGCTATTTCGTTATTAATCTTTCGCTTGCTTTAAGCTGACCACCCTGCGGCAACGGCGGACCGATGGAAAAACGCGTCACTTTCGGCAGTTGGACAGTCGGCATTCTTTTCGCGGTGCCGCAACTTGTCCTGATCTTCACCTTCTTCTACTGGCCTGCCGGCCAGGCCGTATACTGGTCGCTGACGCTGCAGCAGCCCTGGGGCGGCGGCAACATCTGGGTCGGTCTCGACAATTTCCGCTCGATCCTAGCCAACGCCGATTACTGGAACTCGATCACTGCCAGTCTTGTCTTTGCTGGCATCAGCACCGGGCTTGCGATGTTCGTCGCGCTCGTGCTCGCCGCGCTCACCGACCGCCAGCTAGCCGGCTCGCGTCTCTATCGCGTGGTGCTGATCTGGCCCTACGGTATCGCCGCACCCGCGCTGGCGATGGCGTTCCGCTTCATCCTGGCCCCCGAAGCCGGCTTCATGGCCGTCGTCAACCAGGTCTGGCCCGGCTTCTGGGATCCCGGCCTCGACGGCGCAGACGCCATGGCTTCGATTATCGTCGCCTTCTCCTGGAAATATGTCGGCTATAACTTCATTTTCTTCCTTGCCGCGTTCCAGGCCATCCCGCGTTCCCTGATCGAAGCCGCCGCGATGGACGGCTCTGGTGTCATGAGGCGCTTCTGGGATATCCAGTTTCCGCTGATCACGCCGACCATCTTCTTCCTGCTTGTCATCAACATCACGGAAAGCTTCCAGGATTCCTTCGGCATCGTCGATATCATGACGTCCGGTGGGCCGGCGAATGCCACCAATCTGATGGTCTACAAGATCTATTCCGACGGCTTCAAAGGCCTCGATTACTCCGGTGCCGCCGCGCAGAGCATCATCCTGATGTTGCTGATCATCGTGCTGACCATTTTCCAGTTCCGCTTCATCGAGCGGCGCGTCCACTACAGGTGAGACTGATATGGTCGAGCGCACCCCGTTCCTCAACTTCTTCACCCATGTGATTCTGTTTGCCGGCTTTGTACTTTGCATCGCGCCGTTCGTGGTTGTGGCCGTGGCCGCGTCGCACAACCTCAAGGATGTCAACGACGTGCCGATGTCGCTGCTGCCGGGCAGCGATTTCTGGACTAACATCAAGACGGCGTGGACGACGGCCGACCTTGGTCCCAAGCTGCTCAACAGTTTCATCATGGCTGCCGGCGTCGCGGCCGGCAAAGTAATCATCTCGGCGCTGACCGCCTTCTCGATCGTCTATTTCCGCTATCCCGGCCGCACCTTCATCTTTTGGCTGATCTTCGTCACGTTGATGCTGCCGCTGGAAGTGCGCATCGTGCCGACCTATGCGGTGGTCGCCAATGTGCTGTCGCCCTACCAGACCATCCTCGACATTACCGGGCTGAGCTGGCTGATCGAGAAGATCTCGGGCGTGCAGGTTTCGCTCAGCCTAGGCCTGCTCAATTCCTATACCGGGCTGATCCTGCCGCTGATCGCCACTGCCACCGGCACCTTCCTCTACCGGCAGTTCTTCCTGACCGTACCGGACGAACTGACCGAGGCGGCGCGCATGGACGGTGCCGGCGCGCTGCGCTTCTTCATCGATATCTTGCTGCCGTTGTCGCGCAACAACATGGCCGCACTCGGCACCATCATGTTCCTGTGGGCGTGGAACCAGTATCTGTGGCCGCTGCTCATCACCACCGACCAGTCGCACGCGACCGCCGTCACCGAGCTCAAGCAACTTATCCCCAATGTCGGCGGCATTCCGGAATGGAACATCGCCATGGCCGGAACGCTTATCGTCATGCTGCCGCCGCTGATCGTGGTGGTGCTCATGCAGCGCTGGTTCGTGCGCGGCCTGATCGCCACCGAGAAGTAACAAGGAGACAAAAGATGGCCTCCATCGCAATACGCGGCGTCAAGAAGAACTATGCCAAGACGCAGGTCGTGCACGGCGTCGATCTCGACTTCGCCTCGGGCGAATTCGTCGTCATCCTCGGGCCGTCCGGATGCGGCAAGTCCACGCTGCTCAGGATGATCGCCGGGCTGGAAGAGATTTCCGACGGCACAATCGCCATCGACGGCACGGTGGTCAACAAGCTCGAGCCGCGCGAGCGCGGCTGCGCCATGGTGTTCCAGAATTACGCGCTTTATCCGCATATGAGCGTGGCCCAGAACATCGGCTATTCGCTGAAAGTCGCCGGCGTTCCCTCGGCCGAACGCAACCAGCGCATCCGGGCGGTGGCCCGCACGCTCGAACTCGAGCAACTGCTCGACCGCAAGCCGATGGCGCTTTCGGGTGGCCAGAGGCAACGCGTCGCCATGGGCCGCGCCATGATCCGCGAGCCGAAGGTGTTCCTGTTCGACGAGCCGCTGTCCAATCTCGACGCCAAGCTGCGCGTGCAGATGCGCACCGAGATCAAGGAACTGCACCAGCGGCTGAAGACCACCNGAGCCGAAGGTGTTCCTGTTCGACGAGCCGCTGTCCAATCTCGACGCCAAGCTGCGCGTGCAGATGCGCTCGGAGATCCGCAAGCTGCATCGCCGGCTGAATGCCACCTCCGTCTTCGTCACCCACGACCAGGTCGAGGCCATGACCTTGGCCGACCGACTGGTGGTGATGAATGGGGGACGGGTCGAACAGGTCGGCACGCCAGGTGAAATCTACACCCGCCCAGCCAGCCGCTTCGTCGCCACCTTCGTCGGCGCGCCGGCCATGAACATCCTCGGAGGCACCGTCGAACTCGACGGATTGTCGCTGCTCGGCGGCAGCCGGCGCCTGGCGATGGCTCGCGCTGGCCTGCCGGTCGGCACGAAAGTGGCGATGGGCATCCGGCCGGAAGCGGTCCGGCTGGTGGCACCAGGCACGGCTGGCGCGCTCGATGCCACGGTCGACCTGGTGGAGGAATTGGGCGCGGGGCGGGTGATCTATGTCGACCTCGACGGCGCGCCGTTCTCGGTGATGACCTCGGAGGCCGTTCACCCCGAGCCCGGCAGCACTGTCGGCCTGAAGATCTCGCCGGACGACATGCACTTCTTCTCGTCGGAGACAGGCACCCGTCTCGATGTCTTCAAGGCTTCGGTGCCAGAGCCAGCGCTTTGATTTCCAGCACGCGCACAGCCATAGAGACGTACATGAAAGTCATCCAGGTCACCGACGTGCATCTCGGTCGGCAAGGTGAGCGCCGCTTTGGGGCCGACCTGCACCAGCGGCGGGATCATTGCATTGCGCACATCAATGCACATCACGCCGACGCTGCGCTTTGCGTCTTTTACCGGCGACCTGACAGAGACCGGTGCGCCACAGAGCCATGCCGATCCGCGCGCTGCCCTGACCACGCTATCGGTGCCGTAGAGGCTGCCGCCGGGTAACCATGACCGGCGCGTCGGGCTCAAGCGAAGACGTGCGCCTTGCCCGATACGGTCAGCCGCACGATCTCGCCGACCGCCGGCGCGTCCATGCCGGATTTGCGCAGGATCAGCGGCGTGCCGCCGATGGCCGCAGCGTCGGGCGGATCGGAATTGTTCAGGAGCCGCACGGCGATCGTGCATGTCGAGCCGGCGAATTCCGATTCCGTCACCTCGCCGAACGGCATGTCCGACGTGCCCGACATGCCCTCGCGCGAGGTGCGTTTCAGGCCGATCTGCTCCGGCCGCAGCATGATGCGGGCGACATCGCGGCTATCCGGCGCGTCGACGGCGATGCGACCTAGCGGCGAACTGGCGAAGCCGCCTGAAATGCTCGCCGGAAGGATGATGGCATCGCCGAGGAACTCGGCGATCATCCTGTCCTTCGGCTTGAGATAGAGCTCGCGCGGCGTGCCGATCTGGGAAAATTTCCCATCGCGCATTACCGCCACCTGGCTGGCGAAGGAGAGTGCCTCGGCCTGATCGTGCGTCACCAGGATGGTGGTGATGCCGGCCGCCTCCAGAAGTTCGGCCACCGCCTTGCGCATCGAGGCGCGCAGGCCGGTGTCGAGTGCCGAGAACGGCTCGTCGAGCAGCATCAGCCGCGGCTTCATAGCCATGGCGCGGGCCAGCGCCACGCGCTGCTGCTGGCCGCCGGAGAGCTCGTGCGGGCGGCGTTTGAGGATCGCCTTGTCGAGTCCCACGATGTAGGCAAGTTCGACGATGCGTTCGGCGCGCCTGTCGTCGTCCCGTGCCATGCCGAAGCCGATATTGTCAGAGATGGTCAGGTGCGGGAACAGGGCGCCGTCCTGCGCCACCACGCCAATACCGCGGCGATGCGCCGGGACAGCGGCGCCGCCATTGGCCAGCACCTGCCCGTCGAGCACGATGCTGCCCTGATCAGGCGCCTCGAAGCCGGCGATCAGCCGCAGCAAGGTCGTCTTGCCGCAGCCGGAAGGTCCCACGATCGCCGTGCGACTGCCGCTGGCGACGTTCAGGTTGACACCGGCCAGTGCGGCGACCGCGCCGTAGTGCTTGTGCAGATTGCCGAGTTCGAGAAAGCTCATCGTCCGGCCATCCGTTTCGACTGGACGTAGAGCAGCCAGGTCAGGGGCAGCGACATCGCCACCATGATGAAGGCGTAAGGAGCCGCCGAGGCGTAATCGATCTCGCTGCTGTAGGACCAGAACGCCATGGCCAGTGTGCGGGTGCCGTTCGGCGCCAGCATCTGGGTCGCGGTCAGTTCGTTCATGATGCCGAGCGCCACCAGCGCCATGCCGGCCGCCGCACCGGGCGCCGACAGGCGGATTGTCGTCGACCACAGCGCATTGAGCGGCCGACGGCCGAGGCTGGACGCAGCCCGTTCGAGCTCGACCGGCGCTTGCGCAATCGATGCACGCAGGCTGACCAGCGAGCGCGGCAGGAACATCAGTGCATAGGCGACCAGGATGGTGAACAGGGTCTGGTAGAGCGGCAGTGCGATGCGCACCGTGATGGTGACTAGTGCAAGCGCGATGACGACGCCCGGCAGCGAACCGACGATATAATTGCATCCCTCGAGCAGGCGCTGCAACGGACCTGGCGCGCGGATAGAGATCCAGGCCATCGGCATGGCCGCCACAGTGGCAAGCAGCGCCCCGGCGAACGACAGGAACAGCGTCTGACCGAGTGCAAGGCCGATCTCGTCGAAGCGCCAAACCTCGGCGCCGCCGGCGGCGAGCCAGCGCCCGATGGTCACGAACGGAATGCCAAGCGCCAGCAATGTGGTGACGGCGAGCAGCAGTAAGCTGGGCAGAGTGGCGCGGCCTAGGCTCATTCGTTGCTGGTATCGCGCGGCACCCGAGCCGACACGGGCATAACGCTCCTCGCCGCGGACCAGCACTTCGAGGCCGAGCAGCACGAAGCAGCAGGTCACCAGCACGCCGGCCAGCATGCTGGCGGCCGGGCCGTTGAAGGTCGACTGGAACTGATCGACAATCGCGGTCGTGAAGGTGTCGAAGCGGATGAAGACATAGAGGCCATATTCGGCCAGCAGATGCAGCCCGACCAGCAGCGAGCCGCCGCATATTGCGAGCCTGAGCTGCGGCAGCACGACGCGCCAGAACACGCGCCAGGGTCCATGGCCAAGTGCCGCGGCCGCGTCCTCGAGAGCGGGATCGAGACGGCGCAGGGCCGCCGACACCGGCAAATAGAGGAAAGGGAAATAGGCGATGACGGAAACCAGCACGCCAGCCCACAGGCCGTGCAGCCCGGGCACCAGGGAGATCCAGGCATAGGAGTGCACGAAAGCGGGGATGGCGAGCGGCGCCACGCAGAGCCAGGACCAGAGCCGGGCACCGGGCAGGTTGCCGCGTTCCGTCAGCCAGGCCAGCGTCACCGACAAGGTGATGGCGATCGGCACCGCCAGCAGCACCAGCAGGCCGGTGTTGACCAGCAGTTCGCCGACACGCGGCCGAAAGACCAGTGCCGAGACCGTCTCCCAGCCGGTCTGCACCGCGATCCAGAAGATGAAAGCGAGCGGCAGCAGCGCCAGCAGGGAGACAAATATGGCGGCGGCGACAAGCCAGGGCGCCGCCCGCCGCTGCGCCCGTCCACGCATCTTGGGCGGCAGGCCGGGACGCGCGAGATCGACCGCGGACTGCATCCGTTCAGGCGCCATACCGTTGCGACGCGGCAGCGGCAATCATGGGACCACGGTAGCGGTCAGGAACGAAGCGTGTCGTCATGGACGAATGCATCTCGAAACAAAACGCTCCCGCGAAAGGTGAATTCCCGCGGGAGCACGATCTGACGTCCTTATTAGGAAGAACGGCAACTAAAGCAAGCCGGCTGCCGTCATCAGATCGGTGACCTTCTTGGAGTTCAGCGTCGTGGCATCGACCTTCGGCGCCTGCAGGTCGGCCAGTGGCACCAGCTTCGGATTGGACTGCGCGCCCTTGCCGACCGCGTATTCGAAGGAGCTTCCGTTCTTCAGCACATCCTGGCCGCCCTTGCCGGTCACCCATTTCAGGAAGGCCTGGGCTTCCTTGGGATGCTTGCTCGAGGCCAGCACGCCGCCGCCGGAAACCGAGACGAAAGCGCCCGGATCCTGGTTCTTGAAATAGTGCAGCGCGACATTCTTGGAATTTTCGCCGGTCTTGGCCTGATCGCCAAAGTAGTAGTAGTGGTAGATCACGCCGGCTTCGATCTCACCGGCATTGACCGCCTTCATCACGGTGCTGTTGCCCTTGTAGGCGGTGAAGTTCTCCTTCATCGCCTTCAGCCAGTCGGCCGTGGCGGGCTCGCCCTTGAGCTGCAGCAAAGCGCTAACAATGGCCTGGAAATCGGCGCCGGAAGGCGAAGCCGCCCAGCGGCCCTTCCAGCTCGGGTCGGCGAGATCGAGCATCGACTTGGGCAGCTGGTCTGCCTTGAGCTTGGTGGTGTTGTAGACAAACACGGTGCTGCGCGCGGCCACGCCCACCCATTTGCCGCTAGTGGCCTGATAGTCTTGCGGGACTTGAGCCAGCGTATCGGTGGCGACCGGCGCGAACAGGCCGGCATTCTCGACCAGCACCATGGCCGGCGAATTTTCCGTCAGGAACACGTCGGCGGGCGAGGCGGCGCCTTCGGCGACGATCTGGTTGGAGAAGTCGCTGTCACCGCCGTTGCGCAAGGTGACCTTTATCCCCGTTTCCTTGGTGAACCCTTCCGCCCATTCCTTCGCCAGGCTTTCATGCTGGGCGTTATAGACGACGATGCCGGCATCTTCGGCCGTCGCCGGACCAGCGGCGAGGCTGATTGCAAGCGCGGCTACGCTGGCAAGGGCAAGAAGGGGGGATTTCATAAGGTACTCCTCGGGTTGTCCGCACTGGGGTGCGTCCGAGTACAATTCATGAATGAACTAGTCAAGATTGAAAGACGATTGGCATCATCACGGTTTCGCGTGTCGGAGGCCGATGGCATCACCCGATATGCGGGGCTGGTGGCTGCTCCTGCGGGATGCAGCCATCGACCATCGGATGAATGGTCCAGCGCTGGTCCAGCCCCTGCTGCGTTCGTTTGGTCTCGGGATCGAACGCTTCGTTCAGCATGGCGCACCAGGTTCTGCGCAGATTGTCGCAGCGCGACCGGAACGCCGCGCTGCCAAGCCCGTCACGCATATCCTGCGCGGTGAGGTCGGTGGTCTCGCCCGGCGGTTTGGGCGGAACGGTGCCCGTGTCGGCAAAGTTCGGATCCCACTGTAGATAATGTTTCGCGTCGGCACCGGCGGCCACATCGAATTTGACCACCGCCATCAGCGGATGAAACTCGTGCCAGCCCTTGTGATAGCCGTCATAGACATGTTCGCCGAGAACGGCGATATGGTCGCCCATTCTGATTGGGCCGAGCGCCTTGTCGCCGACATTGGCGTCCTCGACATTGCCGGGGCTCCAGTTGAACAACCCCTGAAGGACCGGCTTGACCCCGCCGAAATAGGACGCCGCTCCGCCGATGGCGCCGCCAATGGCCGCTCCGAGCAATCCTCCCAGGAACGAGCCGATGGCACAGCCCAGCGCACCCAGGAAGAACGATCCTATGGCGCAGCCGACAGCCGCGCCGATACTGGCGCCGGCCGCCGCCGCGGCCGCCGTGACGACCAGGGCCGCCGTCAGCAGGATGACGATGGCCGGTGCCCATTGGCGCATCTTGATCCAGAAGTCGCCCTCGGCCTCGCAGTGCAGGCCCCAGCGGGCATGATCGTCGGCGGGTGCGTAACCCAGATCCGTCTTCAGGTCATCGCGCGGCAACAGCAGCTCATGACCCTGAAAGCCGTCATTGAGAATATCGTTGGCCGGATGGGCCGCGACGCTGGCGGCGAATTCCGCCACGACGGTGCCGTCGGCATTGTAGCGATTGGCCGCCGCCAAGGCCGCCTCATTTGTTTCCGCATTGAGGATTTCGGTCGTCGGATGCGGCATCAGTATGACGTCGAAATACTGGTCGTTGTCGAAGGCGCCGAGATCGCTGCGGAACGGATTGTAGGACACGATGCCGACGGCGCATTTCGGATTGTCCTTGTCGAGGCAGACCAGGCGATGGTTGAGCCATTCCCCGGCCGCCTTGTCGATCGTGGCAGTGGCGGACGCCAGAAATGCGATGACCGCGGCAAGTGCCGCACCGACCGGCCCCAGCAGCAGGCCGAAGGCAGCCGCCAGCCCGGTGATCACGATGATCTGCAGCGCCTGGCCGGCGAGGAAAGCCAGCCGATCGTCCTCGTTGTAGGGCTTGCCACCGGCCGGATAGAGAAAGCAGCTCGTATAGTGCTTGTAGGCCATCGGAGCAGCCTCAGCCTTTCGTGGCGGTGAGCGTCACGCCGCCGGTCATGGTGCGCGATCCGCTCTCGCCGACCGTGAAGACGTGGACGTTGAAGGTCTTTGAGCCGCGGAAGGCGGAGTCCTTCGGTTCGATCTCGACGGCGATCTCGGTCAGCTGGCGCGGCTGCAGTAAAAGCGTTCTTGGGACGATCCTGACCAACCAGTCGTCCGGCACGGGAAACCGGCCATACGCCTGTTCCTCGAGGGCCTTGGCCCAGCGCGCCTTGCTCTCGGCGAGCCGCGGCTGTGGGGTGTCCGTCCGCTCGTCTCGACCTTGGCCGCGTGGCGGGACACATGGCCGCAGCTTCGGTAGAGCGTAGCAGTCCGCCTCGATCTGGAAACGCCGGACGACCGAGGCTTCGTTGCGCACGCTGAAGACGAACTTCGCCGGTGAGCGCATCTCGGCAATGTTGACGTTCTTCTGGCCAAGGTTGTTGCTGGGGTTGGCGTCATCGCCCCAGGAAAGCTGTGCCTGCAGGCAGTAGTGGCCGCCGGTGGCGGGCGTGGTCCAACTGAACTCGGCATAGGCAGGGCAATCGATCGTGCCCTTGGCTCCGAGATTGATGGCGACGTTGGCGATCGGACGGGAAATGGTCTGGGCGCCGAATGACAGGTAGGACAGTGCGACCCCGACGCCCACCGCTGGGGCGTCATAGGAGCCGTTCCAGACACGCACGCGAACGCGATATGTATGTGCTGGCTGAAGCGCGCCGGTGACCGGCAAGGTGCCGTCGAAAATGTCGATATCGGGATTGTCCCAGGTGACCGCGAGGCCCTGCCCCATCAGATAGTACTGGGCATAGAGAAGAGGATCGGCGCGCTTGTAGATGTCGGGTGGTAGCTGGATGCAGCAATCGTTCTGCGCCGGGCTGGGCAGCCGCTGGCCCTTGGCCAGCCGGCACAGCAGCCTGCATATCGTGGCAAACAGCACCTTCAGCCCGGCGGCCAGACGCTTCCAGAATTCGGCGGCAAACAACAGCAAGGCCGCGGTTCTGATGTGGTTGACCAGAGATCCTGCCATGTCGTGTTCCCCACGCTGAGAGGACGCAACGGTAATGTTTTCCTGGCGGACCTGTCTCCGCCGGTTGTCCAGAGGCTATTTCTTCAGTGATCCCTGTCTTCTGTAGAAGTAGACGGCGGCGACAAGGACTATGGCAGCAATGACAAGGCTGCTCTCGACAGTTCCCGAGCCATTGTCGGGAGAAAATCCAAAAATGCGTTCAATGAAATCCATTTCGGCCGCCCTCCGATCCTTTGACGCTACAGAAGGGTTTACCTTACGTCAATCCAAGGTTGGTCCCACGCCGCTCCTCACGCATGGGGCTGGAAACCAGGGAACCCGTCAGGGAAATTAGCGGGCCATCCCGCAAAGTTTCGTGATTTGCCCGTAGTTTGGCTTGGACATTATTTCACCGGCCACGTAACAAATCAGTGCCGAGGCGCGAAGATCGGGGAGTGAACTCTTGTGAGCGGCAAGGACGAGGCCGAGCTTTCCCGGCTGATGCGGGCCGCGATCGCGGGGGATGAAAAGGCCTATGCCGACTTTCTGCACCGGATTGCCGCGCTGGTTCGCGGTTTCGTCAGGCGCAAGATCGTGCAGGGCGGGGTCGATCCCGAGGATGTCGTGCAGGAAACCTTGCTGGCCATTCATGTGAAACGGCACACCTGGCGCCAGGACGCGCCGGTGCTGCCCTGGGTCTATGCGATTGCCCGTTTCAAGCTGATCGATGCGTTCCGGCGGCGCGGACGGCGCATAGAGATCGATGTCGACGACATCGCCGAGACGTTCGCGGAGCCCGAAACGGAAACCGTCAGCGAGCGCGACATCAACCGGGCGCTCGACGGGCTGCCGCCGGCACAGCGTTCCGTGGTTTCAGCCGTATCCGTGGAGGGCCGCTCGATCGGCGAGACGGCGGCGAAGTTCGGCATCAGCGAGACTGCGGTGCGGGTGTCGCTGCACCGGGGACTTACCGCCATAGCCAGGCGATTCGGGCAGGGGCGGTTCGGGCGGGAATGACATGAAGACCGACGATCTCATCAAGGCGCTCGACGCCGATGCCCGCAGCAAGGCGATGCCGCTGCGATCGGCCTGGTGGCTGGCGGCTGTTGCGGCCGCCGTCCTCGCGGCCGCTGTTTTCATGATGACGATCGGGCCGCGCCCCGACTTCATGGTGGCCGCGCACACGATGCGTTTCCTGTCCAAATTCGTTTTCACCATCGTGCTCGCCATCAGCGCCTTTGCCCTGATCCGTGCCCTGTCGACGCCGGGTGCGGCGACAGGCCGGGCAATGGCGGCGATGATCGCCGCGCCGCTGCTGGTCGCGGTGGCCGTGGTGCTGGAGCTCTTCATGGTGCCGCAGGCCCTGTGGAGCACGCGCTTGATCGGCTCGAACATGATGATCTGCATGGGCTTCATCCCACTGATCGGCATCGGCCCGCTGGCCATCTTCCTGTGGATGCTGCGCTATGGCGCGCCGACACGGCCGGTGCTTGCCGGCGCGGTCGCGGGGCTGCTTGCCGGCGGCCTGGCGGCGACTTTCTACGCGGCTCACTGCTTCGACGATTCGCCGCTTTTCGTTGCCACCTGGTACACGATCGCCATCGCGGCTCTCGCTTTGCTTGGCGCGCTCGGCGGGCGGTTTTTCGTGCGCTGGTAGCACGATACCCACGCCTGCACCGTGAATACCGATCCTTAATCATGCCGGCAATTGTTTGCCGGGTTTCCATGTCGCCAACGCCCCAGGCGCAACCTTTCCTTAAAATCGATCCTTCAGGGTTTTAACGGGAAAAAGCGATTGCCCACGGGGGTGGCACGGATCGTGACATTGCGAGGTATCATCGGGCCGGGACCGCACAAGCATGCAGCTCTGGCGCTGCTTGTGGCCGGTCTGGCCGTAGTGGCCGCCGCGCTTGTGCTGTCCGGGCTGGACCTTGGCGCGCAAGCACTCAGACTTTGCCTCCAAATATCGGTCGCGGTGACGGTCTGCGCGCTTTTCGCGGCCTATCTGTTCATCGGTCGAATCTCGGAGGATCGACGACAGATCACGGACAGCGAGCAGCGGTTCCGCCGGGCCATGGAGGACTCGGCGATCGGCATCGCTATCGTCGGTCTCGACGGGCGTATTCTCCAGACCAATCCGGCCTTTGCCGCCATGCTTGGCTACAGCCGCGAGGAGATCGAGGCGCTGACCTTCTTCCAGCTCACGCATCCCGACGATGTGCAGATCGGAAGCGAAACGATGGCCGGCCTGAAGGCGGGTACCGTCGATGCCTTCCACTTCGAGAAGCGTTATCTCAAGAAGGACGGCACACCCGTCTGGGCTCATCTTGCCGGCTCGGTCATTCGCGACGAGAAAAGCGGCCGGCCGCTCTATCTCGTCTCGCAGATCGAGGACATCGACGCGCGCAAACAGGCCGAGGCGCGCATCACAGAGGCGGAAACGCGCTGGAACTTCGCGCTGGCCGGCGCCGGTCAAGGTGTCTGGGATTTCGACATGCGCAAGGGGGGCACCACCTATTCTTCCGCCTGGGTCAAGATGCTGGGCTACGGGGATGGCGAGCTCGATGGCGACCCCGATCGCTGGCTGACGATGATCCATCCGGACGATCGCGCCACGGTCGCGGAGGCCGATCGCGCCCATCTCGCCGGCGAGACGGAGTTTTTCGAAGCCGAGTTCCGCATGCGCCACAAGGACGGCCACTGGATCTGGATCCTCGACCGTGGCAAGGCCATCGAGCGCGATGCGGACGGACAACTGGTCAGAGCGATCGGCAGCTTGATGGACATCACCCGGCGAAAGCAGGCCGAAGAACGGCTCATCGTCTCGGCGGCGATGCTGGCCGACGAGAAGGAGCGGCTGAGGGTGACGCTGCAATCCATCGGCGATGCCGTCATCTGCACCGACGCCGCGAACCGTGTCACCTTCATGAACCCGGTGGCCGAAAAATTGACCGGCGTTTCCAGTGACGACGCGCTGGGCAAGACGCTGAGCCATGTCTACTGGGCGGTTGACGAGGAGACGGGCCACAGGATCGGCATGACGCGGCCGGTCACAGGCGAAGAGACGCGCTCCGACCAGAACAGCCGCGCGGTCCTCATCCGCCGCGACGACACACGCTGCAGCATCCGTCAGGTCGTGTCGCCGATCCTCAACGAACGCACCGAATTCTGCGGTCTGGTGATCGTCTTCCAGGACTTCACCGATGCGCGTGCCCTGCAGCGACAGCTTGCCCATGCCGCCGCGCATGATGCGCTGACCGGCCTTGCCAACCGCTCGAGTTTCATCCGTGCCATGGAGGGGATGGTCGATCAGGCGCGCAAGGACGGCACCGCGGCTGGGGGCCGCCATCAGTTCATGTTCATCGACCTCGACCATTTCAAGCTGGTCAACGACACGGGAGGTCACGCTGCCGGAGACGCCCTGTTGAAGCGTGTCGCTGACGCCGTGCGCGGCGTGCTTGGTCCTGAAGACATCGTCGCGCGCCTGGGTGGCGACGAATTCGCCGTGATCCTGAAATCGGCTTCCACAACCGGCGCGAGGATCGCGGCGCGTTCCATCATCGATGCGATAACCGGCCTGAACTTCACATGGGATGGCCGGCCGCACGGGATCGGCGCCAGCATCGGGTTGACCGCGATCCGCGCCAATTGCGGCGAAGTCGACGAGATCATCGCAAGGGCCGACACCGCTTGCTATGCGGCCAAGGCCGCCGGCCGCGGATGCGTTTCGGTGGCGCCGGACGGCAAGGTCAGCGACGACGACAGGTCAGAACCGCCCACGCCACTCGCCGCGGCCTCGTGAGTGGCAATCACGTCAGCGCGTCGGAACGGGATGCTCGCCGCGATAATCGTAGAAGCCGCGCCCGGTCTTGCGACCGAGCCAGCCGGCCTCGACATATTTGACCAGCAGCGGACAAGGCCGGTACTTCGAGTCCGACAGGCCGTCATGCAGCACCTGCATGATCGACAGGCAGGTATCCAGGCCGATGAAATCGGCAAGCTGCAGCGGTCCCATGGGATGGTTGGCGCCGAGCCGCATGGCGGTGTCGATAGCATCGACCGAGCCGACGCCCTCATAGAGCGTGTAGATCGCCTCGTTGATCATCGGCAAAAGGATGCGGTTGACGATGAAGGCCGGAAAATCCTCCGAGACGGTGATCGTCTTGTCGAGCTGCTTCACATAGGTCTTGGCCGCCTCGAAGGTCTGGTCCTCGGTGGCGATGCCGCGCACCAGTTCGACCAGCTTCATCAGCGGTACCGGGTTCATGAAATGTATGCCGATGAACCGCTCCGGCCGGTCGGTCTGCGCAGCCAGCCGTGTGATCGAAATCGACGAGGTGTTGGTCGCCAGGATCGCTTCGGGATTGAGCTGCGGACAGAGCTGCGCATAAATCTTGCGCTTGACGGTCTCGTCCTCGGTCGCCGCTTCGATCACCAGATCGGCGCCGGCGAGATCGGCCATCGTCGGTGCCGACGCGATGCGTGCCATGGCCTGATTGCGCAGCTTCTCGTCGAGCTTGCCGGACCCCACCTGACGGGCCATGTTGCCGCTGATGGTGGCAATGCCCTTCTCGATGCGGTCGGGCGATATATCGTAGATCAGCACCTTATAGCCCGAAAGCGCGGAGACGTGGGCGATGCCGCCGCCCATCTGGCCCGCACCAATGATGCCGATCGTCTCGATCTTGCTCATTACCCGATCCCGTCCGGAGCGTTTTTCGCTGGAATAGCGAACCGCCCCATCTCTTTGTTCCCGCAATTCCCGGCGCAAAACCCTGCGCACTGCTGCTGGAATTGCTCTCAGCCTTTGTGGCGTGCTTATTGTGCGGTGCAAACTAAAAGGGTGGGGCGACTTCGTCTACCCCACCCCTCGCAATTTAGTACGGTTGCGCGGAAGCGTCAAAGCGCCTTCTGCAACTCCGGCAGGATGACGAAGAGGTCGCCGACGAGGCCGTAGTCGGCAACCTGGAAGATCGGCGCTTCCTCGTCTTTGTTGATGGCGACGATGACCTTGGAATCCTTCATGCCGGCAAGGTGTTGGATGGCGCCCGATATGCCGACCGCGATGTAGAGATCGGGGGCGACGACTTTGCCGGTCTGCCCGACCTGCCAGTCGTTCGGCGCGTAGCCGGCATCGACGGCGGCGCGGGAGGCGCCGACGGCGGCACCGAGCTTGTCGGCGACCGGCAGGATGACTTCCTGGAATTTCTCCGAGGAACCGAGCGCGCGGCCGCCCGAGATGATGATCTTGGCCGAGGTCAACTCCGGACGGTCAGTCTCCGACAGCTTGTTCTCGACGAAGGTGGACAGGCCGGGATTGGCCGCCGCATTGACCGTCTCGACCGAAGCCGCGCCGCCCTCGGGCGCGGCCTGGAAGGACGCGGTGCGAACGGTGATCACCTTCTTGGCGTCGCTCGACTGCACCGTCTGGATGGCGTTGCCGGCATAGATCGGCCGCTTGAAGGTATCGGGCGAGACCACTTCGATGATCTCGGAGACCTGCGCGACATCGAGCAGGGCCGCCACGCGCGGCGCGATGTTCTTGCCGGCCGACGTCGCGGGCGCGATGACCGTGTCGTAGGCGCCAGCCAGCGAGACGACAAGCGCCGCCGTCGGCTCAGCCAGACGCTCGGCGAGTTCGTCGGCTTCGGCGAGCAGCACCTTGCTCACACCCTTCAGTTTCGCGGCTGCGTCGGCGGCAGCCTTGGCGCCTTTGCCGGCCACCAGAACATGAACGTCCGAGCCGATCTGCAGGGCGGCCGAAAGCGCCTTGGCGGTCTGGTCGGAAAGGGTGGCGTTGTCGTGTTCAGCGATGAGGAGAATTGCCATTTTGTCTGTTCCTTCCGATCTCAGAGCACGCCGGCTTCGTTCTTGAGCTTGTCGACGAGTTCGGCGACGCTCTTGACCTTGACACCCGCCTTGCGGCCGCTCGGCTCCTCGGTCTTGATGACCTTGAGGCGTGGCTTGACGTCGGCGCCGTAATCGGCCGGGCTCTTCTCGTCGAGCTGCTTCTTCTTGGCCTTCATGATGTTGGGCAGCGAGGCATAACGCGGCTGGTTGAGGCGAAGGTCGGCGGTGACGATCACCGGCATCTTCAACTCCACCGTCTGCAGGCCGCCGTCGACTTCGCGCGTCACCCTGGCATGATCGCCCTCGAGCACGAGCTTGGAGGCGAAAGTGCCCTGCGCCCAGCCAAGCAGGGCAGCCAGCATCTGGCCGGTCTGGTTGGAATCGTCGTCGATCGCCTGCTTGCCGAGAATGACAAGGCCGGGCTGTTCCGCCTCGACCACGCCCTTCAGCACCTTGGCGACGCCGAGCGGCTCGGTCTGCTCGTCGGTCTTGACCAGGATGGCACGGTCGGCGCCCATGGCGAGCGCGGTGCGCAAGGTTTCCTGCGCCTGCTGCGGGCCGATCGAAACGACGATGATCTCTTCGGCCTTGCCGGCTTCCTTGATCCGGATCGCTTCCTCGACCGCGATCTCGTCGAACGGGTTCATCGCCATCTTGACGTTGGCCAGTTCCACCGCCGAGCCATCAGCCTTCACGCGCACCTTGACGTTCGCGTCCACAACCCGCTTCACGGGCACAAGGATCTTCATTTGCCTGTCACCTCTTCACGCTAGTTGGGCGCGCTATAGCAGCCTGCGCCCCTTATGAGTTGTCGAAAGCCGACATTCCTGACTGAATTCCGGCCAGACGGAATTCTGGTCGGGTGGAAATTCTGGTCTTTGCCCGCCCTGGGCTGCTCCTGAACGCCTTGGGCCGCAGTGGAGACGTTTCCGTAATTGTGGCAACCCCTGCCGTCAATACGCTGAAAGCCGCTCAAATCGGTTCAGTTTGGGCCAGATGGGTTTCCACGTCCCCAGCGCGCCGTGGCGGCCGTTTGGGGCGCCGCTGGTTCGCCGACCGCCGGCGGCTGTTCAGCCGTCGGTAGCACGGCATCCTCGTCGGCAGGGGCAAACAGCGGCACGCCGCGGCTGCGCAGGACCAGCACCAGAACCGCGCCGGCAATGATGCCGCCGATGTGGCAGGCCCAGGATATCTGATCCTCGCCGCCGGCCGCGAACATGACGATCTGGAACAGCACCCACAGGATGAGCGGGATAAAGGCTGGAATGCGCAAAGGAATGCGGGCGAAGGCAAGCACCCAAACCTTCACCCTGGGATAGAGGATCAGGTAGGCGACGACCACGCCGGCGATAGCACCCGACGCGCCGATCAGCGGCGCCTGCGAATCCCAGGCGACCAGCCCCTGGAAGGCGGCACCGGCGATGGCGCACAGCAGATAGAAGATCAGGTAGCGGATGTGACCGAGCGCGTCCTCGACATTGTCGCCGAACACCCAAAGGAACAGCATGTTGCCGCCGAGATGGAAAATATCGGCATGCAGGAAGGAATAGGTGAGATAGCTCAGGCTCTCGGGGATGATGACAAAGCGGGGGTCGAGTTCGGCCGTGTCGTGAACGACGGAGGGGATGAAGCCGAGGCCAAGCACGGCGGCATTGGTGAAGTTCTCGCCGCCGAGCGCCGTGGCGCAATAGACCACGGCGTTTGCGACAATCAGCCCGATCGTCACATATTGCAGCCTGATGTGGCGCAGCCTGTTGGTGTCGTAAAGCGGGATGAACATCGGTCGCCGGCCCCCTCCCGCCTCTGGTCCGTTCAGCGGTTCTTGCCGGGAACCCATAGCACGTCGGCATTTCCGTTGTCATTGACCGCCCGGGCGGCGACAAACAGGAAATCCGAGACGCGGTTGATATATTTCAGCCCTTCGCGGTTGACGTGTTCGGCCGGATCCTGAGCCAGGGCGACCATCAGCCGCTCGGCGCGCCGCGCCACCGTGCGGGCGAGATGAAGCGCCGCCGCTGCCGGCGTGCCGCCGTTCAGCACGAAGGATTTCAGCGGCTGGAGCTTCTTGTTGAGGACGTCGATGTCGTGCTCGACACGGTCGGTCTGCGTGGCAACGATGCGCAACGGCTCGTAGCCAAGCGGCTTGCCGTCATCAGGCACCGCGAGATCGGCGCCGAGGTCGAAGAGATCGTTCTGGATGCGCGAGAGCATGGCGTCGATCGCCTGGTAGCTCTGGGCGGTATGCACTCGAGCCATGCCGATGCAGGCATTGGCTTCGTCGACCGTGCCGTAGGCGTCCACCCTGAGATCGGATTTCAGCCGCCGCTCACCAGTGCCAAGGCCCGTGGTGCCATCATCGCCGGTGCGGGTGTAGATCTTGTTGAGCTTGACCATATCGCCTCCCGAAAAGCCTCACTTGCGGGTGAAATACACGGCCAGCAGGATCAGTGCCAGCGCCACGCCCTGCAGCAGAACACGGGCCTGCATCAGCTTGTTGGAGGTCACACCGGAGCCGCCGCGCATCATGTTGATGAGGCCCCTGATCAGCACGACCACGACGGCGGCCATGACCAGAATGGCAAGGATATTGAAGGCAGTGGCCATTTTTGCGTTTCCAGTTCTTTGCTTGTTCAGGCGCGCTTGGCGAGCAGGCGGTGGAGCATCGAGGCCGGCAGGATGCGTTTGAGCACGGCACCGATCCTGGCCGACATTGTTACCACATAGTGCGGGCGTGGGCGCCGCGACAGAAGTGCATGGCGAAGCGCCTTGTGGACCACTTCAGGCCCGGGCTTCCGCGCCGATTGGCTGCCGCCGGCACGCATGCGCTCCAACTGCGCGGCATAATCGGCGCGATGCACGGAATTCTCATGGTCGATGTTCCTGAGGAACCACGGCAGGCCATTGCTGGCGATCTTCGTTTTCACCGGCCCCGGCTCGATCAGCGAGACATGGATGCCGCTGCCGGCCAGTTCCTGGCGCTGGCAGAGCATCAAGGCCTCCAAGGCATGCTTGGAGGCCGAATAGGCACCGCGGAAGCGCACGGGCACGAGACCCAGGATCGACGAGCAGTGGACGAGGCGGCCGTGGCCCTGGCGGCGCATCACTGGAACCAGGCGGCGGGTCAGGTCGTGCCAGCCGAAGAAATTGGCCTCGAACTGCTCCCTGAGCGCCGCAACGGGCAAATCCTCGACGGCGCCTGCCTGCGCATAGGCGCCGTTGTTGAACAGCGCGTCGAGCCTGCCGCCGGTGCGATCGAGCACCGCCGTCACCAGGGCGGCTATGGAGTCCGGTTCGCTATAGTCGAGGTAAAAAGCCTCGATGCCGTCGGCTTCGAGGGCAGCGATGTCCTCCGGCTTGCGCGCCGTCGCGAACACCCGCCAGCCCTCAGCCTTCAATGCACGGGTGCAATAGGCGCCTATGCCGGAAGACGCGCCGGTGACGATGATGGTGCGCAACTCTGCCGCAGGAGAATTCGGGGTTTGACGAAGGGTTGCCATTTGCGGCATTCATTTCCCATATTCGCGGCGTCGAGACAATCGAGGGGAGCGCGCGTCCTTGCTGCGGAATATTGTCGCCCTGCGCCGCGTGCTCTACGACGCGCTCGGCCACTTCAACACCGATGACGGTTGGGCGATGGCCAGCCATCTGGCGATCACCTCGCTGATGGCGCTGTTTCCATTCCTGATCTTCGCCACGACGCTGGGCAGCTTCCTTGGCGCCCAGGCCTTTGCCGACACAGCCGTGCACCTGGTTTTCGACACCTGGCCGGACCAGATCGCCAAGCCGATCGCGCACGAGGTGCTGAACGTGCTGACCGTCAGGCGCAGCGATCTGTTGACTTATGGCGTGCTGCTTGCCGCCTACTTTGCCTCCAACGGCATCGAGGCGCTGCGCACCTCGCTCAACCGCGCCTATCGGGTCACGGAAACGCGCGGCATCATCTATCGCCGGGTGCAAAGCATCTTCTTCGTGCTGATCGCTACCGCCGGGTTCCTGGCGATAAGCGTGCTGCTGGTGTTCGCGCCGTTGCTGGCGCGGCTGGCGGAAGCCCATTTCGAATGGATCAAACCCTATACGGGCACGATCACGCTATGGCGGTACGTCATCGCCTCAACCGTCATCATCGGCGGACTGTTTGCCGTCCATTACTGGCTGCCGGCCGGCAAGCGCCGTTTCGTCTCGCTGATACCCGGCATCATCTTCACACTAGCCGCATGGCTTATCGGCTCGACCATGTTCGCCACCTATCTCGACCATTTCTCGTCCTATGTGACGACCTATGCCGGCCTCGCCTCGATCATGATCGCCGTGGTTTTCCTCTATATGCTGTCGGCGATCTTCATCNATCTTCATCCTCGGCGGCGAGCTCAACGCCGCGATCAGCCGTTATCTAGAGGCGCGTGCCCGGGTCGGCTGAAGTTTGCCTGTTCGGGCGGTTGCCAGGCCGACGCCGAAAGTGGTGATGGCCATGCCGACGATCTGCAGCGCATTGAGCTGCTCGTTGAACAAGGCCCAGGCGATGACAGCCGTGACCGCCGGCACCAGATAGAACAACGAGGCCACTTTCGACATCTCGCCGTCACGGATCATCACCATCAGAAGAAAGATGGCGCCGAGCGACAGCACCAGCAGCAGCCAGGCCATGGCGAAGACCAATTCGCCATTGATGATGACAGCTTGCGTTTCGAAGGCAAGCGAAGCCAGGATCATCAGCGAAGCGCCGCCGACATATTGCCACATGGTGGCCGCGACGAGGTCGCCGCCGGACGCAAAACGCTTTTGCCAGATCGTGCCGGCGCTCATGCCGAGCACCGAGACCAGCGAGGCAGCCAGCGTCGCCGCCGTCACGCCGCCACCGAGCGCCCCGAGTTTCGGCCACAGCACGATGACGATGCCGACCAGCCCGATAGCGAGGCCAAGCCAGTGGCGCGGCAGGATGGCCTCGCCCAGAAACTTGCCGGCAAGCACCGCGGTGATCAGCGGCTGCAGGCCGACGATCAGGGCCGAAAAACCGGCCGGCATGCCTCGATGGATGGCCCAGAAGACGGCGCCTAGATAAATGCCATGCATCAGCACGCCGGCGCCGGTGGCATGCAGCGCCTCCTCGCGGGTGGCTCGTTTCGAGCCCAGCACCAGCATCAGCACGGCCAGCAGGATGGCGGCGAGCACGAAACGCGCGGCGAGGAAGGTGAACGGCTCCGCCCATGGCATGGCGTAACGCGCGCCGATGAAGCCGGTCGCCCACAGGACAACGAAGGTGGCGGGGATGAACCGCTTGATGCTGGACATTTTCCGGGGATCGCCGCGCTGGTGAGAATTAACCGTGACGATGCTCTAGTCCTGTTCAACCCCGCGCGCAAAACGAAACGATTGATCCATGCGTCAAGGGGGATGAACGGGTGGCGCGCCCGGAGAGCGTTCTCCTGACATAATGCTGGTCAAAGCCCTACCATCCTTCGGATTTCTTCCGGCGAAGCGCCTGCGTCGCGCAAGGCGGTAAGGCCCGTATCCCTGAGGCTCTTCGACAGCTTTCGCCCATCCGGCCCGAGGATCAGTCTATGATGGAAATAGGCGGGTGGCTGCAATCCCAGAATCTCCTGCAGCAGGCGCTGCACCCCGGTCGCGGAAAACAGGTCCTGTCCGCGCACGACGTGGCTGACGCCTTGCAGGGCATCGTCGATGACGACGGCGAGGTGGTAGCTGGTCGGGATGTCGCGGCGCGCCACGATAACGTCGCCCCAATCCTGCGGACGTGCCTCGACGAAGCGCGTCGTGGCTAGCGTCTCATCGCTGAATTCGGCCCATGCCAGGTCCTTGCCGGCACGCGCCATGGCGGCGCCGACGTCGAGCCGCCAGGCGAAGGGCGCATTCTCGGCAATCCGCCGGTTGCGTTCCTTCATCGAAAGCGCCTTGTCGGCCGGGGGATAGAGCGGCACCCCGTCGGGATCGCGCGGCCAGTCGCGCCCGCGCTTTTCGCTGTCGGCGATGAAGGCGCGTATCTCGCCGCGGCTCATGAAGGCGGGATAGACGAGTTCTTGGCGGATCAGGCGCTTGAGCACCGTCTCGTATTCGGCGAAATGCTCCGATTGCCGACGCACCGGCTCCTTCCAGTCGAGGCCCAGCCATTTCAGATCGGCGATCATGCCCGCCTCGAACTCCGGCGTGCAGCGCGTCGTGTCGATATCCTCGATGCGCAGCAGCAGGCGGCCGCCACTGCTATTTGCGAGCTTCTGGTTGAGCAGCGCCGAATAGGCGTGGCCCAGATGCAGTTCCCCGTTGGGGCTGGGCGCGAAGCGGAATGTCAGGAGCGTCATGTCTCAGGCGGCAATCGGGTTGTGCTGTGGTTTTGGCGGTTGCTACCTTGCTGCACATCTTCGGACAAGGATACCATGCAGCGCATTGCGACAATGGACGACGTTGAGCGGGGGCTGGACGCGCTTTGCCTCATCGACCCGCGCCTGGACAAAGTGCGCGGCATGGCCGGCGAGGTGCCGCTCAGGCTTTCGGAGCCGGGCTTCAGGAGCCTGGCCTCGATCATCGTCTCGCAGCAGGTTTCGCGGGCGAGCGCCGATGCGATCTTCGGCCGGCTGACGAAACTCGTCGATCCGCTGACGCCCCAGGCGATCCTTGCCGCGGGCGAGGACATGTTTCGCGAGGCCGGCCTGTCGCGGCCCAAGCAGCGCGGCCTGATCGCGGTTGCCCAGGCCGTGGCCGATGGGCTCGACCTGCATCACCTCTGTTCGCTCGATGCCGTGGAGGCGATCGCCAGGATGACGGCGGTGCCTGGTATCGGTCCCTGGACGGCGGAAGTGTATCTGTTGTTTGCCGCCGGACACCCCGACATTTTCCCGGCGCGCGACGTCGCCCTGCAGAGCGCCGTTGGCCATGCGCTCGGCATCGACCCGCGTCCAGCGGAGAAAACACTGATCGCTCTGGCCGAATCATGGAGCCCGTGGCGAGGTGTCGCATCGCGGCTTTTTTGGTCCTATTATCGCGAAACCAAGGGCCGGGACGCCGCACCGCCGGCCTGAATCCGCAAGAAAGCATAAAAATCATGCGTTTTTGGCGCTTCGCGCCAGCGACAATCCGCTTCACATCCCTGTCATGTCAGGCTTACAGTATCCACGCCGAACGGTTCTAGAACTAGGAGGTCAACAAGGTGACGGTTGCCGTATCTCCGGATGGGCTTCCAGCGCTGGTGCTGAATGCGGATTACCGTCCGCTCAGCTATTACCCCTTGTCGCTCTGGTCCTGGCAGGACGCGATCAAGGCAGTGTTCCTCGACAGGGTGAACATCGTGGCCGAATACGAGCACGCGGTCTCCTCGCCGACCTTCTCGATGAAGCTGCCGAGCGTGGTCAGCCTGAAGGCCTATGTGAAGCCATCCAGGCATCCAGCCTTCACCCGCTTCAACGTCTTCCTGCGCGACCGTTTCCAGTGCCAGTATTGCGGTACCCCCGAGGACCTGACCTTCGACCATGTCATCCCGCGTCACCGTGGCGGCGCCACGACATGGGAGAATGTCGTCGCCGCCTGTTCGCCCTGCAATCTGAGGAAGGGCGGCATGATGCCGGCTCACGCCAAGATGTGGCCGCTGCAGAAGCCGTTTCAGCCGACGGTGCATGATCTGCACAATAACGGCCGCCTGTTCCCGCCCAACCATCTGCATGAAAGCTGGATGGATTATCTCTACTGGGATGTCGAACTGGAGCCCTGAGTTCGTTCCAGAATTCAGGAGGCTGGCCGCCCGAAGCGATTTTCTGCGCCTCCGGGGCTCACGGACTTCATGGCCGCTCCGCTCCGGTTCTCGAAAATCACTTCATTTGACTCAGCCTGCCGAATTCTTTGAAGGATCTCGAGTCGGCGCGTTCGCTACATTAATCGCGAGCCAGCGCGCCACGGAAGGCGACGGCGGCCAGAATAAGGCTGGCGATGGCGTTCCAACCGGCCAGCGACAGGCCGAGAATGCGCAAGGCGGCCTTGTCGCAGGAGGGCGGCACGAATTTGTCGAGCGCGTCGAGCACGCCCTTGCCACCGGTGTCGACAGGGCCGGCGCCCGCCGTGCAGTCGGTCGGGCCAGCCCACCACTGCCATTCGACGCCGGAGTGATAGACGCCGAGATAGAGCCCGTACAGCATCAAGAGGCCGCCAACGGCCAACAGGCCGCGCGTCAGCCATGCCGGTGCCCGCAGCATCGATGCGATCGCCGCCAGCACCATCAAGGGCACGCCAATGTAGTAGGGTGTGCGCTGTTCCAGGCAGAGGTGGCAGGGGATGTAGCCGCCAATGTGCTGGAAGCCGAGCGCCGAGCCAACGGTCGCGGCCATCGCGACGGCGAGAAACAGGGCCGCGCGCGTCCGCTGGCGGCCGGTATCGGAATTCATGGTCGCTGTCATGGCGTCTTTCGTCCGTTGCGTTCGCCGTCTGCGAAGTCTGCTCGCCGCGCTGCCGAAACCGTTGCCCGGTTTTAAGCATCAAACCTTAGAGAGCGTATTTGATCAGGATATAGAGCAAAATCAGGGCGACCGCGGCAGCGCCGACGATCAGGCCCAGGCGCTTTTCGATGAATTCGCGGATTGGCTCGCCATAGCGGCGCAAAAGCCACGCCAACAGCAGAAAGCGGCCGCCGCGCGCGATGATGGCCAGCACGATGAACAGCGCCAGGTTGACGCCCAGGGCACCGGACAGGATCGTCACCACCTTGATAGGCGGCAGATGCGCGGCACCCGAGGTGACCAGCATCAGGGCGATGAACTCGATGCTGACGCCCGCCGAGGACCGCAACTGCTCGAATTCGTCATATTTGCCGTAGAATTCGAGGATGGGCCGCGCCACCGCGTCATACGCATAGTGGCCGATGAACCAGCCGGCAATGCCGCCCAGCACCGAGGCGACGGTGGCGATCAAGGCATAGCGATAGGCGCGATCCGGCCGTGACAACGCCATCGGCAGATAGAGCACGTCGGCCGGCACCAGAAAGACCGAGCTCTCGACGAAAGCGATGAAGGCCAGCCACCATTCGGCGGATTTGCGAGCCGCCAGCGACAGGGTCCAGTCATACAGTCCGCGAAGCATCGGCTCTCCTATGGAACGGCCCGTCTGTCTAGAAAGGTTTTTCGCGCTGCACAATGGCCGCGGTCTTACAAATTGGAAAGGTGCCGTCTGGTCGCGGCAGAGGCTGGTTTGCAAATTGGCCTGTTGACGAACAGGCCTCCGACCGTATAGTCCGCGCCCATCCAGGCCGCCCGGCCTGAGCCCCTATGGCGGAATTGGTAGACGCGCTCGACTCAAAATCGAGTTCCGCAAGGAGTGCTGGTTCGATCCCGGCTAGGGGCACCACAACACAGGTGGGAAGTCGACAAATCGCTGACTCCACTGGGTTGAACAATTCAGTCGCTGGCGCTCCACTGGATTGAAACAGCGGCGTGGGCGATGATCGCCTCACACGGGTCCGTGCTGCCGTATGATCTTCCATTCGTGCCAGATCAGCACCATGACGACCGCATCGAAGACGGTCAGCACGAGCAGCCCGGCCGAATGGGTGTAGGAGTAACGGTAGACCTGGTAGATCATGAATGCTCCCAAGGCCAGGAGAGACGCCGGGTACGACCATAGTTTGCCCCTGAGAAGTCCGATAACCAGGAAGAGCTTTATCAGGCCGTGACTGAGGAGATAGAAGGCATAGAACTCCTTGCTGGCGACCGAGAAATGGCTTGCCACCTGCGACAGATAGCCAGCTATGAAATCCTTCGGATCTTCGGTCAACTCGTCCTGGGTAAGGGCATTGACCCAAGACGCAATGGTGGCGGTGGTGACGAGATAGAGCAACACCCCACCAACGCACTCAATGAAGGCATGCGCTCCCTTGAGCCAGACGCCGATCTCGAAGACCTGGTGAATGCGACTCTCATCGACGGCCTTCAAAGTCCCACCTCATCCAACTGACGAAACGGACGACAAATGGATGCAGCCCTCACCCATTGGGTAAATGCCGAGGCCGGCCTCAGCCCTATCCTTGATAGAGCAATGATCGGCGTCTCACAATTCGGCGTTCCGCTGATGGTGCTGGCCATAGTGCTGCAGTGGTGGGCCAAAACTGACCGCTACCATGTTCGTCACGCGGCCCTTGCTGCAGGTCTGTCGTTCCTGCTCGGCCTCGCAATCAACCAGTTCATCCTTCTGTTCGTGCATCGGATGCGGCCCTACGATGCCGGCGTGACGCATCTCCTGATTGCGCCAAGCGCCGACTGGTCCTTCCCTTCCGACCATGCAACAGCCACCATTGCCATCGTTGCCGCTTTTGCGATGCAGAGGCTGCCGCGCCGGACGATTGGGCTCTTGGTGGTGGCATTCCTGATTTGCTGGTCGAGGATCTACATTGGGACCCATTACCTGACCGATGTCATCGGCGGCGCGATCACTGGCGCCCTGGGCGCTGTTGTGGCGCGACTGATCTATCGTGAGAACTCCCGGCTGGACAATCTCGTGACAAAAATCCTCTAAGAAGGATTGAGCAAACAAGTGCACAATGACCACGGCTTCCATGGAACCGGCATGGATCCCAGGGGCTCGCCGCCGGTGTTTCGGGTGAGGAGGGTATCGCCCGGTGAGGCGGCCTATCCGGGGCTCCCGGAGAGACGTTCATGCCGGCGGGCGCCGGCTGGAACCCGGGCACGGAACGAGCCCTTCAAAAGAAGCGGGGCCTTCTTACCGCCTCTTGAGCAAACTCTTCATCCGGTTGCGCAGCAGGCGCGCCATATTTCGGGTCTCGCGATAGAGATGCAGCTGCGAGGCGGCCTGGCGGGCGAGGCGGTCGGCATCCCTGGTCAACCCGATAACCAGCGTGCCTACCGGTTTGCGCTCGCTCCACAGCCGGCTCATCACCGGGTGGTCAGGCACGGCGCAGGAGTCGGTCATCATGATGTTGGGATCGTCGAGATGCTGTCTTGTGACCTCGATCATCAGCAGCGTGCCGGGCGAATAGGCAGCCAGCGTCTCGTCATAGGCCGTTTTCCAAGTGTAGGCGACGCCGGCCTCGACGAAGACGATCAGGCAAGCGACGGTACGGCCGTCGAGCGTCAGCGAATGGATGCGGCACATGTCCTGTTCGGCGAGCCGGTGCACCGCCTCGCGGGCGAAGGCGGCGCGGAAGCGGTCGATCGCCATGGCGGTGCGCTCGCGGCCTTTCCAGCCGGACGCCTCCAGCGTCAGGAAGTGCTCGATGGCGTGGCGGATTTCCTCGGGGCCGCGTGCCACGGCGTGTTCGAGCTTGCCGAGATCGCCAAGGCGCCGCTTCAGGCGGCGGAATTCGCGATAATGGTGCGCGCGCAGCGAAGCCTTGAGATAGTCGTCGCCGTCGAGTTCGCTCTCCAGCACGGGGCGTGAAGTCTGGCCCGTGGTGACCAGTGTCAGGCCACGGGTTTCGGCCACGGTGGCGATCAGGCTCGCCACCGGACCGTCGAGCCTGATGTCGGGCAGGATCAGGACTTTCGGCATTTTCAAATGCGGGCGCGACAGCATCGAGAAGAAATCCTCGACCACGCCGACCGGGTCGTCGCGGTCGATCAGCGGCGTGCCGAGCGGGCCGAACGGGCTCGACCAGGTGCGCATGACCGGTACGCCGAGCGGCACCACCGGCCGTTCCACCGAGATCGGCACCAGCAGCCGCAGTCGGTTGCGGTATTCATCGCCGTCCCGGATCACGGCAAGGCGCACTTCGCGGTCTTCCAGCCGGGGCATGGCCGGCGCCAGGAAACGCGGGTTGAAGAAGACGTTCGGCTCGATCGTGCGGGCGCAGAGATAGTCCAGTTCCTCGACAAGGTCGAAGCCGGCCGACGCCGGGTAGATGGCGAGTTTGCGCTCGGGCCGGTTGTTGGCGAGGATCTCGATATGGGCGGGATCGGCGTCGCGCGCCAGCCCGGCAAGGCCGGACACCATGGCGCCGGCGGGACCGCCGCTGGTTTCCTCGAGCAGAGGGATGGCGGCCATCAGGCGGCTCCTTTGGCTGGCGCGAAGATCGCCATGACGATGCCGAGCTTGCGCCAGACCGTGAAGGACAGCGCGCCGGCCTCGAAGATCATGGCAAAGGCGGTGGCCATGGCCGCGCCCCACAGGCCGAAATGCGGGATCAGCACCACGTTGAGTCCGATATTGAAGGCCAATGTCATGGCATAGACTGCGGCGCAGACATTCTGGTTGCCGCTCATGGTGAGCAGGCTTTCGCAGGGGCCAACGGCTGCGCGCGCCACGACCCCGAACACGAGCAGGAACAGAAGCGGATAGCCCGACGTGAATTCGGGGCCGAACAGCACCAGCATCGGTTCGCCCAGCGCCAGCACCAGGAACGCCATCAGCAGCGAGGGCCAGAAGGTCCACGATACCGTCTCGCGGGCGAAGGCGGCAAGCTTTTGCGGCTCGCCATGGGTGAACTGCGCGTAGCGTTGGGCAACGCCGGCCTTGACCGCGAAATAGACGAAATGCACCAGCGCCAGCGTCTTGACCGTGGCGAAATAGACGGCGACATCATTGGGATCCATATAGGCGCCGACCATCAGCACATCGGCGTTGGTGAGCAGGAAGAAGAAGCTCTCAACCAGGAAGATCGGCAGTGAGACGACGAACCATTGCGCGAAATGCACTTTCATCGGGCCGGCCGGAATTTGCCTTTCCATGCGCTGGGTGACCCCGATGAGCTGGGTCAGCGTGGTGGCGTAGGTAGCGGCGATCGAGGCGAAGATCGCCGTCCGCGCGTCGGGGGCGTAGCCCGCCCAAAGCATCAGCGCCATGAACAGCAGGATCAGCACCGGCCGGATCAGGTAGGTCGGCGACAGCGCGAACAACGCCCATGAATTGGCGCGCGCCAACCCTTGCAGCAAATCCGACAGCGCGATCATCGGCAGGCAGATGACACCGAGGATGAACGGTATCACGTAGTAGTTTTCGATCCAGGGCGCGGCCAGCCAGACGCCGAGGGCGCCGAGCCCGGCGATGACCGTCGAGGCGATCAGCACGAACAGGCGGCTCGCAACGACGATGCCGCGCAATTCGTCCATCAGGCCGCGCTCGCGGTATTCGGGGATGAAGCGGATGACCGATGTGTGGAAGCCGAGGCAGGCGAGGTTGCCGACAATGACCATTGTCACCCAGACCAGCACGAAGATGCCGTATTCGAACGAACCCATCCAGCGCGCCATCAGCACCTGGCTGATAAAGGCGATGACGGCACTGACGATGCGGATGGAGAAGGCGATGACCGACATCCGGCCGGCTTCGCCGCGCTCGTCGGCGGTGAACAGCACGGCGTCGAGGCGGCCAAGCAAAGGCTCCATGCGCAGCGCCAAACGCTGCGGCAAGAACCGCCCGGCAGTCGTGGCCGCGGAAAAGCGCACCCCGATTTCTCTCCGTTTTCCGCCTCTTTTCAGGCTTTGGTGTAGCGAAAACACCTTAAGAAAGCGTGGGTGGGGAGGGCGTGCGTAATGGCCGAAAGTCGAGCGATGACGAACGGGTGAAGGTGCCGCAAAGGCGAGACAGGCGCGGCGCCGTTTTTTAATCAGTCGAGTCTACCGGCGGCCCGTCTCTCCGCGCGTTGCGACATGGTCGATCGCGCAACGGCTGATACCGATGTCCTTCAGCATGAAATCGGGCATGGTCTCAAGGCGACGCCGGCCATGCCGTAGGTGCCGCCCGTGCACAAGCCAAGCGGCAACGGCCATCAGGCGCGAAGTTTGGGTGCGCGGCCTCGCCAGGACGACATCGATTTCGGGCATGATCTCTCCTCGCGGTGCGCGCGAAAGGCCTGCCGGGACCTGGACCGGCAGGCCGGGTGCCGTCAGTCGGCCTTTTTCATGGCGTCACACGAGACGTTCGGGTTCATGTCGGCGAAGGCGCCGGTCGGGTTTTGCTTCCAGGCCCAGACATGAAGTTCGTAGAAAGGGCCGAGGCCATAGCGGTTGGGAGCGCTGTTGAAGTTGAACAACTGGCCTTCAAGCGAGGCCGGACCCTTCGCGGTGATGTATTCGACAGCCACCAGCTTCAGCGTGCCATCGGACATCGGCTCGTACATCACGGCCTCCGGCTTGGCGACGTCGATCGCATCGTCCTTCAGATAGGCGCCATTGACGTAATGAATGCCCATGGCGCCGCCAGTGATGCCACTGGCGCAAGGTATCGGCGCATAGCCCTCGGCGGTGGCCGCCGCGACGTTGGCGAAGCGGCTGTTGGCCGCCCGCACCTCGTCGGCAAGCGGATTGCTCTTCCCCGCCGATGCGGCGGTGGAGGCGATCGACGTGATGAACAGTGCGGCAAGGCGCCAGAAATTGACGTTCATTTTGTTCTCCATTGATTGTTGATGATCCGGCAGGCGCCCAGGCCGGCCATCAAGGCCAGGCCTGGTTGCAGAAGCCCGCGGCATGGGACTGGCAGTGCGGGAGGGGTTCGATCTCGTCCATCCCGTTTAACCGGACCGCGGTCTCATTGGTGCCACCACCAGTATTCCCAGTAGTCCCGCCGCATCTCGTGCTCCGGCTGACCGATGTCCCGTCTCAAATAATCGTCTTGCGGAGGCAGGCACCTGCGCCGGCCTCGCAATGGCGATAGCAGCGCGGAGACAATCCGCGATGCGAGACCGCGCCGGTGGGGTGCGGGGTCGAACGCCACGACGGCGGCCGCCGTTTCGGGAAGGAACGACAGGGAAAACCGACTGCTATCATTGCCCAGGACAATTTCACGCTCATCGCTCCAACCTTGGTCCATCGGATCAGCGATAAAAGTAGGGGTCCAGGACCCTCACCTCGGTGATCTTGTCCACCGGCAGAGAATTCTTCTGCGCCGTGCTGCGGATGGCTTCCGGCGAGGGGGCGTCGTAGATGCAGAAACTCTTGCTCTTGTCGGGCGAGACGAAGGACTGCACCCAGGTGACCCCCTTCTCGGCATTGCGCATGATGATACCGCCAAGCGCCGTTGCGCCGATGTCGTTCATCGGAAGGTTGAGTCCGTCGGGGAATGTCCGTTCGATCAGATAGCGAGGCATGGAATGGCTTCCTTTTACGATTGATTCACGCTCGAAGTGAGCGCGGTCGGAGAAGAACCATGGCCTTCGAAAGCGCGCATCGGAGCCTTTCCCCATATTTCGCGGGACGATTCCCTATGTTTTCGACGTTTGATCTTGGAGCCACACTGCGGATACCGGAGCGTGGGTATCTTGGGGGATGGGTTTGACGACGATACTCATGGGCCAGTAACGATGCTTCTGGAGCGGCAGGCGCAACTTGAACATTTGGAGGAACTGCTCGCGGCGGCGGCGCTCGGTCGCGGCCGCGTGGCGGCATTGCTGGGTGAGGCCGGCGCCGGCAAGACGGCACTCGTGGAGGCGTTCGTAAGCGGTGTTGGGCAGCACGTTTCCATATTCCGCAGCGCCTGCGAGGATCTGTCGATTCCCGATCCGCTGGGACCCCTCTATGATTTGGCCCGGGACGCGCAGTGGGCACTGCCCCGGGCGATCGATGACCGGCAAGGCCAGCGGCTGCCCTTGTTTTCTGACGCTCTCGAGGTTTTCGAGGCGAAGTCTCGTCCGGGCCTGCTGGTCATCGAGGATATGCACTGGGCCGACGACGCGACCCTGGATTTCGTCCGTTTCCTGGGCCGACGCATCGCCAACACCCATATGCTGGTGCTGTTCACGGCACGCACCGACCGCAGCGAAGGGCAGATGCGCGCGCGTCGGGTGCTCGGTGAAATTCCGGCCGCCAGCGTCCAGCGTATCGAAGTGCCGCTGCTCACCGAAGCGGCGGTGTTGTCGCTCGCCAAAGCAGCCATCCGCGACGGCAGCGCAATCTACCGCGCCACCGCGGGCAACGCCTTCTTCGTCACCGAGTTGCTGGCTGCCGAAAGCGAGATGATCCCGCCGGCCAGCGTCCGCGACGCTGTGCTGGCGCGTGCCGAGCGCCTGTCGCCGGGCGGGCGCTCGATGCTCGACGCGGTGTCGGTGTTTCCGCGCCGCGCCGATGTCTGGGCGCTGCGCGGCCTCTGTGGTGTCGCCAGCGCGGGCCAGCTGGCGGAATGTGTATCGAACGGCCTGCTCGACGATCTCGGCGATGGCTATGCCTTCCGCCACGAGATCGCCCGTCGCGCCGTCGAGATGGCGCTGACGCCGAGCCATCGGCGCGAATTCAACCAGCGCGCGCTTTCCGCACTGCAGGAAAACGTCGAGGTGGCTACCGCAAGACTTGTGCACCATGCGGTGGAGGCCCAGAATTTGGAAGCCGTACGCGAGCTTGCCCCGCTCGCGGCGGGCGAGGCTTCCCGGGTCGGCGCGCATCGCGATGCGGCCGGCTATTACGAAGTCGCCCTACGGCACGCCGACAGCCTGCCCATGGGCGACAGGGCGAGGCTTTACGAGGGCTATGCCTTTGAATGCCATCTGATCGGCCGCATCGATACGGCCATCGAGGCGCAGGGCCAGGCGCGGCGGTTGCAGCAGGCGTTGGGGGACACGCTCAGGGAGGGCGACAGCCTCAGATGCCTGTCGCGCTTCGCCTATCTGGTGGGTGACCGAGAACAGGCGGACCTGTTCGGGGCACAGGCGGTGGAATTGCTGGAACAGGCGCCGGCCAGTCCGGAGCTTGCCATGGCCTATTCCAATCTCTCGCAGCTGGCGATGCTGGCCGAGAAGCTCGACGAGACCCTGCTGCTCGGCTGCAAGGCAGTCGGTTTGGCCGAACGGTTGAACAAGCCGGAGATAGTCTGTCATGCGCTGAACAATCTTGGCTCCGCCGAACAGTGGCTAGACCTGGCCAAGGGCCGGCTGCACCTCGCCCGCAGTCTTGACATCGCGCTCGGGCAGAACTTCCAGGAGCACGCCGCACGCGGCTTCACCAATTGTGCCTGCGCCGAAATGAACCAGCTCGACCTTGTCCGGGCGCAATCCTTTCTCGACCGGGGCATTGCCTATTGCGTCGAGAATGACCTCGCGACCTGGCGGGACTATATGCGGGGCGTGCAGGCGCAATTGCTTTTGCGACGCGGCCTTTGGGACGATGCGGCCGCGATGGCTCACGACATCATCGACGATAGTGCGACCACGGCCCTGGTGCGTTACCCATCCTTGGTCGCGCTGGCGAAATTGCGCATAAGACGAGGCGATCCGGCCGCGCCCGTGCTGGACGAAATGAAGCGGTTCCTAGACAAGGGAATGGAGCTGCAGCGGCTGGTGCCCTACACGGCATCGATGGCCGAACTGGCATGGCTAGGGCAAGGCGACTCCGAAGAGGCACTTCGCCTGATCGATCTGGCCGAAAGCCTGTCGCCGACGAGGGCGATGTTCGCCGAGTTGGCCGTCTGGCGGCTGCTCTTGTCACCTGACAGCAATCCTGGCGATACGACCGGCATGGCGGAGCCCTACCGCCTGCTGCTCACCGGCGACTGGCGTGGTGCCGCGATGCTGTGGGCCCGGCTGGGCGCTCCGTTCGAACGGGCGCTCGCCCTGTTGTACGGCGACGAGCCGGCGCTGCGCCTGGCCCTGGACATATTCGAGGGGCTCGGTGCCCGGCCGGTGGCGCAGCACGTCCGCGCCGTCATGCGGCAGAATGGCGTCCATAACATCGCCAGGGGACCGCGGCAGAGCACACGCGCCAATCACGCTGGCCTGACGCTCCGCCAAATGGAGGTTCTGCACCTGATCGAGCGCGGTTTCTCCAACAAGAGAATCGCCGAGCACCTAACCATCTCACCGAAGACCGTCGATCATCATGTCTCAGCGGTGCTGGGCAAGCTGGACGCCGTTTCGCGCGGCGAGGCGACCGCCGCCGCGCGCGATTCCGGGCTGATCTGACAATATGGAAGCCTCCCCGGATCAGAAGTCCGGGAACACCGATCTCGCGGTCTTTACGCGAAGGTCCCGTGGCAGTGCTTGTATTTCTTGCCGGAGCCGCAGGGGCAGGCTTCGTTGCGGCCGACCTTGCCCCAGGTCTCGGGGTTGTTTGGGTCGCGATCCTCGGGAGCGACGATGGCGGTGCTTTCCTGGCGTACCAGAAGGGCCGTTTCGCCATCTTCGAAATCATTCTCGCCGGTGGTGCCGTCAATATGCGTGCCGAACATGTCGGGCGCTTCCGGCGGCGGCGCTTCGGCGGCCTGGCGGACCAGTTCGACGCGCATCAGCTGCGCGGTGACGGCCTGGCGCAGATTGCCGAGCATCGCCTGGAACAGCTCGAACGCCTCGCTCTTGTATTCCTGCAGCGGATCGCGCTGGGCGTAGCCGCGGAAGCCGACGACCGAACGCAGATGGTCGAGATTGACGATATGCTCGCGCCACAGATGGTCGAGCGTCTGCAGCACCACGGAGCGCTCGACATAGTTCATCACCTCGGGACCGAAACGGTCGGCGCGTTCTTGTGCGGCGGCGTCGGCGGCTTGAGAGATGCGCTCGCGGATGTCGTCCTCGGCGATGCCTTCTTCCTTCACCCAGTCCTCGATCGGCAGGTCGAGATTGAGGAATTCGGCGACCTCGGCCTTCAGGCCGGCGACATCCCACTGTTCGGCGTAGGCGTTTTCGGGAATGGCCTTGGCGACGATCTCGTCGATGACGCCCGCGCGCATCTCGCCGATGGTCTCCGAAAGGCCCTCGCCGTCCATCAGCTCGATGCGCTGCTCGAACACCACCTTGCGCTGGTCGTTGGAGACGTCGTCATATTTCAACAGGTTCTTGCGGATGTCGAAGTTGCGCGCCTCGACCTTCTTCTGCGCCTTTTCCAGCGCCTTGTTGATCCATGGATGGATGATGGCCTCGTCTTCCTTGAGGCCGAGCTTCTGCAGCATGCCGTCCATGCGCTCGGAGCCGAAGATGCGCATCAGATCGTCCTGCAGCGACAGGAAGAATTTCGAGCGGCCGGGGTCGCCCTGGCGGCCAGAGCGGCCTCTGAGCTGATTGTCGATGCGGCGCGATTCATGGCGCTCGGTGGCAAGCACGTATAGGCCGCCGGCGGCCAGCGCCTTTTCCTTCAGGCGCTCGATGTCGGCATTGATTTCCTTTTCGCGCGCCTCGCGTTCGGGGCCTTCGGGCATGTCGCCCAGTTCGTCGGCGATGCGCATCTCGGCATTGCCGCCGAGCTTGATGTCGGTACCGCGGCCGGCCATGTTGGTGGCGATGGTGATGGCGCCGGGCTTGCCTGCCTGGGCCACGATTGCCGCTTCCCGCTCGTGATGGCGGGCGTTCAGAACCTCGAAATCCGTGAAGCCTTCCTTGCGCAGGCGCTCGGCCAACTGCTCGGACTTTTCGATCGAGGTCGTGCCGACCAGTGTCGGTTGACCCTTGGCGCTGGCTTCGCGGATCTCCCTGACGATCGCCTTGTACTTCTCCTCGACCGTCCGGTAGACCTCGTCGTCCTCGTCCTTGCGGATGACCGGCAGGTTGGTCGGGATCTCGGTGACTTCGAGACCGTAGATGTTGCCGAATTCCTCGGCTTCGGTCAGCGCCGTGCCGGTCATGCCGGAAAGCTTCTTGTAGAGGCGGAAGTAGTTCTGGAAGGTGACGGAAGCGAGCGTCTGGTTCTCCGGCTGGATCGCCACGTGCTCCTTGGCTTCCAGCGCCTGGTGCAGGCCTTCCGAATAGCGGCGGCCGGGCATCATGCGGCCGGTGAACTCGTCGATGATGACGATCTCGCCGTTGCGCACGATGTAGTCCTTGTCGCGCTGGAACAGCCGGTGCGCCTTCAGCGCGTTGTTGACGTGGTGGACGATGGCGACGTTCTCTACGTCGTAGAGCGACTCGCCCTTGAGGAGGTCGGCATCGCGCAGCATGTTCTCCAGCTTCTCGGTGCCTTCCTCGGTAAAGATCGAGGTCTTCTGCTTCTCGTCGATCTCATAATCCTGCGGCTGCAGCTGGATGATGAAGGTGTCGATGGTGTTGTACATTTCCGAACGGTCCTCGAGCGGACCGGAAATGATCAGCGGCGTGCGCGCTTCGTCGACCAGAATGGAATCGACCTCGTCGACGATCGCGTAATTGTGACCGCGCTGCACCATCTGGACGCGCTCGTACTTCATGTTGTCACGCAGATAATCGAAGCCGAGTTCGTTGTTGGTGGCGTAGGTGACGTCGGAGGCGTAGGCGACGCGACGCTCCTCGTCCGATAGGCCGTGGACGATAACGCCGACCGAGAGGCCGAGGAATTTATAGACGCGGCCCATCCATTCGGAGTCGCGGGTGGCGAGATAGTCGTTGACGGTCACGACATGGACGCCGTTGCCGGCGAGCGCGTTGAGATAGACCGGCAGCGTCGCGACCAGGGTCTTGCCCTCGCCGGTGCGCATCTCGGCGATGCCGCCATTGTGCAGCACCATGCCGCCGATCAGCTGGACGTCGAAGGGGCGCATGCCAAGCACGCGGCGCGCGGCCTCGCGGGCGGTTGCGAAGGCCGGGACCAGCAGATCGTCGAGGCTGGCGCCGTTGGCGATATCCTGGCGAAATTTTTCCGTGCGGCCGGCAAGCTCGGCATCGGAGAGCGCCCGCATCTCGTTTTCCATGGCGTTGATCGCCTCGACACGGGGGCGGGTCGATTTGACCCGACGGTCGTTGGAGGAACCGAAAACCTTACGGGCGAGACCGCCGAGACTGACCATCCAATGGTCCTTTCGATAGAATTCTCAAACTTGAGACAGGCGCCGGCCGGCCCCATCACATCCACGTGAACGCACCGCCTGAATACGGGCAAACACAAAAAGCGCCCGGAAAACGGTTCTGGACGCCAAGTCGATGGACAGATAAGAGGGGGCTCAACTGATGTCAACGCCGCGCTGGCCCTGCCGGTCGCGCCAAATTCCGCCACAATCTGGCTGATCTGGAAGCCACCCTCCCTACAATCCCTCACCGGAGTCATCCTTATGTCCTTGTTGTTCAGCCGTGCGTCGTTTGCCAGCCTTGGCCTGGCCCTCGGCCTGTCGGCTCTTTGCCTGTCGCCTGTCACCGCGCAGGAGACCGCTCCCGCTCCGGCCGCCCCGGCGGACGCGGCCGCCCCGGCCGCGGCGCCCGTCGACCCGAATACCGTGATCGCCACCGTCAACGGCCAGCCTTTGACCGAGGCCGATCTGGTGCTTGCCGAAGGCGAGCTATCGCAGCAGTTCGCGCAGTTGCCGCCCGAGCAGCGCCGCGCCGCGGCACTTTCGGCGGCCATCGAAATCCGCGTCATGGCAGCCAAGGCGGTCACCGACGGTCTCGATAAGGATCCTGACTTCCAGCGCCGCATGGCTTTCCTGCAGCAGCGCGCGCTGCATGGCGAGATGGTCGAGAAGGGTGTGGTCGACAAGGTCACCGACGCCGAGGTTCGCGCCCGCTACGACCAGGAAATCGCCAACACGCCGCCGGTCAACGAGGTGCATGCCCGTCACATCCTCGTGAAGACGAAGGAAGAGGCCGAGGCGATCATCAAGCAGCTCGACAGCGGCGGCGATTTCCAGAAGCTCGCCAACGAGCACACCAGCGATCCCTCGGGCAAGTCCAATGGCGGCGATCTCGGCTGGTTCGGACCTGGCCAGATGGTGCCGGAGTTCGACAAGGCGGCCTCCGCGCTCGAGGTCGGCAAATACACCAAGGAGCCGGTGCAGACGCAGTTCGGCTGGCATGTCATCAAGCTCGAGGACAAGCGCGCCAAGCAGCCGCCGGCCTTCGACGACGTCAAGGATCAGGCCAAGCAGGCCGTCATCCGCGACAAGTATTTCGCGCTGGTCAAGTCGCTGCGCGGCGGCGCCAAGGTCGAGATCCCCGACGCCAATCTGAAGAAGGCCGTCGACACGCTGGAAAGCGCCAAGTAGGACACGCAATCGCGAAGGCGCGGCGAGTGATTGCTCGCCGCGCCTATTTTTTTGCCGTTCTTTAGGGCTTGGGCGTGACGATGCCTCGCGTGACATAGCCAACAGCGGTTCGTATCGTGGTTTCGTCCACATCGAGGCGGTTGGTCAAAAGATGTTTCCAGGCGAAGGACCCGATCAGATCGGCCACCACCTCTGAATCGATATCGTCGGCAATCTCACCCCTTGCCTTGGCGCGGTCCACGATCTGGCTGTTGTGAGTCCGGCGCCCGGTGGCATAGCCGGCGAGCGCCGCGCCGGCGGTCTCATCCGATTGCGCCTCGGCAATCAGCGACCTGTACACGCTGCCCGAAGGCGTGTCGCGCCAATGCGCGAACAGGTTTTTCAGGAAGCCGACGAGGTCTTCTTCCAAGCTTCCGCTGTCTGGAATGTCGACGCGCTTCTGGCGCTGATAGACTTCGAGCAGCAATGCCGCCTTGCTTGGCCACCAGCGATAGATGGTCGGCTTGCCGGCGCGCGCGCGGCGCGCCACGGCCTCGATCGAGAAGCCGGCATAGCCGCCTTCGACCAGCACTGCCTCGGCAGCCTCCAGAATGGCGTCCGCACTGTCGGGATTGCGCCGCGCACCGATCGATCTGCGCGCCGTATCCGCCTCCTCGGCCATGCCTGTCGTCCCCGTTTCAATTCGCGGCAATGATAAGCGATCCCGCGATGAAACGAAACGACCCGTTTTTTGGCGAGGTGCCGGCGCCGTCATCCGACGGTGGTCGTCACATCGCCCGCGACGTCTCCGACACGATGCGTGATCCCTTCTCGGTCTTGACCAATTCCAGCGTCAGCCGCGCCTTGCCGGCTACGCGCGCCGCCGACTTGTCCTTTGGCGTGTAGTCGTAGCTCATGGCAAAGACCGCTTGAGCGCTGCTCTCGCCGTGCGGGGTAACCTCCAGGCTGCCGGGTTCCAGGCCAAGCGACCAAGAGGCCCATTGCACGAACCAGTCGCTCTTCACTCTCACAAGCGTCTCGGCATCGTAGGGCGTGCCGAAGACGGTGGCCGATGGGCCATAAAGCCGTTTGACGGCGGCGCGCATGTCCTTGACCTCCGGCGACAGGTAATCGTCGCGCAGGAATTTCTCGATCGCGCTTTTGTCGTCGCCGACCGAACGCTCGAGCGTCGCCACCTGCGTCGAAAGCGCCGGCGCGGCCGCCGGTTCCGGTGCCGTTACCGGTCCCGCGCCCGGTACGAACTCGAAGCGTTCGAGCAGCGATCCCTGCTCCCATGGGCGCTGGGCCTCGCGGGTTTGGGAGACCACGTCGCGGCGCACCGTTATCATCATGTCGTTCATGCTTTGTCCGGGCTCGGGATGTGGCGCAGCAGGGCCTGGGCGAAGGGTGAGTTGCGCCCCGATCCGTCCATGGCGACCGCGCCCGGCGCCGTCGCGAAGGCAATGAAGGAGCCGCGTGTCGAATCGAACTGCGCCGGTCCCGCCAGCGCCGTTGCCGAGCGGGTGGTGGCGGTGCGGCTCAAGCTGCGGGCAAACGGGTTGTTGCGGCAGGCGTCGAGGAACACCAGGCTGACCTTGGCCTGCTGTTCCATGATGTCGAGGACTTCGTCGATCGGCACCGCTTCGAGCTGCAGCTTACCGGCACGTCCAGCCTGGCGTCGACCGGCACGATATAGTTGCGGCCTTCGACCTGCAGGCCATGGCCGGCATAGTAGAAAAGCCCGACGCCGGCGCCTTCGAGCGCATCGGAGAACTCGCCGATGCTGCGTTCAACCTCGCGCTTGCCAAGATCGTTGCCTTCAATGACTTCGAAGCCGATGGTACGCAGATTGTCGGCGATGTCGAGGGCGTCGTTGACCGGATTGGCCAGCGTGCCGGCCTCGGCATAAGTACCGTTGCCGATGACGAGCGCCACCCGCCGCCCCGGCCCGGCATCGGGGCCCAGCAGCAAAAGTCCCAGAAACGCCCAAGCGAGGATTGCAAGCCTGCCCATGAGGAAGATCATAGCGCCACGCACCCCGGCGACGCCAACAGATTTGAAATGCAAGCTTAATCCTCAACGGGTTTGGCCTCCGCGGGCGCGATGAAAACGCGCTTGCACCGGCGCGCCGTATCGGGCAAACCGGCCTTCCCCTTGCGATTTTCCCGCCCGAGGTCTGCATGTCCACGACGATTTCCCCGCTTGCGCCGAAGAAATATCCAAAAATGCCCGCCATCGAAGGGGTCCGCATCGCCACCGCCGAAGCGGGGATAAAGTACAAGGGCCGCACCGACCTGCTGGCCATGGTGTTCGATGCCGGCACAGCGGTCGCCGGCGTGTTCACCAAGTCGAAATGTCCCTCGGCGCCGGTTGATTTCTGCCGCCAGAACCTTGGCTCCGGCAAGGCGCGGGTGCTGGTCGTCAATTCCGGCAACGCCAACGCCTTCACCGGGCAGAAGGGCCGCGAGTCCACCGCGCTGACGGGCGAAGCGGCGGCGAAGGCCGCGGGCTGCACGGCAGGCGAGGTTTTCCTGGCATCGACTGGCGTCATCGGCGAACCGCTCGACACGACCAAGTTCAGCCATCTGCTCGCCGGGCTGGTCAGCGACGGCAAACCGGACCTGTGGACAGAGGCGGCGAAGGCCATCATGACCACGGATACATATCCGAAAGTGGCGACGGCGACGGTCAAGCTCGGCGACGCCGATGTGACCATCAATGGCATTTCCAAGGGCGCCGGCATGATCGCGCCCGACATGGCGACGATGCTGTCCTTCATCGCCACCGACGCGCCGATCGCGGCTCCTGTCCTGCAGGACCTGTTGTCGCGCGGCACGGCCAAGACGTTCAATGCTGTAACCGTCGACAGCGATACCTCGACCAGCGACACGCTGCTGTTGTTTGCCACCGGCAAGGCGGCAAAGCGCGGCGCGCCCGAGATCACCGATCCCAGGGATGCCCGCCTTGGTCAGTTCCGCCGGGCGCTCGGCAAGGTGCTGAAGTCGCTGGCGTTGCAGGTGGTTCGCGACGGCGAGGGCGCCCGCAAGCAGGTCGAGGTCACCGTCACCGGGGCCAAGTCGGCCCGCTCGGCCAAACGCATCGCGCTGTCGATCGCCAATTCGCCGCTGGTCAAGACGGCGGTCGCCGGCGAGGACGCCAATTGGGGCCGCGTCGTCATGGCCGTCGGCAAGGCCGGCGAGCCCGCGGATCGCGACCGGCTGTCGATCTGGTTCGGCGACAACAGGCTGGCGCATGAGGGTGAGCGCGACCCCAGCTATTCGGAAGAAAAGACCTCGGCCTATATGAAGCGCGACGACATCCGCATCCGCGCCGATATCGGCATCGGCCGCGGCAAGGCGACGGTGTGGACCTGCGATCTCACCAAGGAATATGTCGCCATCAATGGCGACTACCGGAGCTGATCGCCTTGGTTTCGCGTCATCCCGCAAGCATGCTCGCGACCGTGCGCCGCTACGAGGCGGCCGGCTTTCGCGCCTGGCCCGCGGCCGCCGTCCACTATGACGGCACCTGGGTGGTGCGCCTGACCGCCGGTCATCCGGCCAAGCGGCTGAACTCGGTCAATCCGCTCGATCCCGGCGACATCCAGCACATCGCCGACCGCATCGGTCGCGCGAGCCGCCGTTTCGACGCGTACGGCCGGCCGCTGACGTTCCGCATGTCGCCATTGTCGGGTCCCGATCTTGCCAGCCATCTCGACAAGGAGGGGTGGAGCCGGTTCGACGAATCGCTGGTCATGCGGCTGCCGCTGGCCGATGCGCAACTCGACGCCGCCATGGACCAGATCCCGCTCAAGGACATCAGCCGCTTCATCGGCGCATTGCTCAAGGTCAGCGGCTCGGACGTGTCGCTGCGGCCGGGCCTGTCGGAGATCATCGGAGCCATCCAGCCTGAAGCCGGGCTGTTCGCGCTCGAGGATGGGACGGAGCCGCTGGCGACGCTGATCTGTGTGCATGACGGCGATCTCGCCGGCCTGTTCGAGGTCGCTACCGACAAGGCGGCGCGCAACAAGGGCCACGGCCGCAACCTGATCCTGTCAGCACTGAAATGGGCGAGGCTGCGCGGCGCACGGGAAGCCTGGCTGCAGGTCGAGGCCGGCAACGCGCCGGCGCTGGCGCTCTACCGCGCGCTCGGCTTCGAGGAAGTCTATCGCTATCACTACCGCCGGCCGCCTGGTCATGGGTGAAATCGGGCATGAATGATGTGACGATCGCCGGCAAGCGCCTGCTTCTGGTCGCCGCTTGCGCGCTGGTCGATGCCGATGGCCGCGTGCTGCTGGCGCAGCGGCCGCAAGGCAAGCAACTCGCCGGCCTGTGGGAGTTTCCCGGCGGCAAGGTCGAGGCCGGCGAGACGCCGGAACAATGCCTTGTCCGTGAACTGCACGAGGAGATCGGTATCGAGACCGATATCCCATGCCTGGCGCCGCTGACCTTCGCCAGCCATTCCTATGACGACTTCCACTTGCTGATGCCGCTTTTTGTCTGCCGCCGCTTCCGCGGCATCGCCCAGCCGAGGGAAGGGCAGGCGCTGAAATGGGTGCGGCCCAAACAGATGCGCGATTATCCGATGCCGCCGGCCGATACGCCATTGATCCCCTTCCTGATCGATCTCCTTTGAGGATCCGATTGGACCACCGTCCATATCAGCCAGCGTTAATGGAAGATTTATCTCATCATGAAAAAGTTGACGCATGGCCGTTTTCGTGCGGCAGCCGTCATTTCGCTGGGGAGCGATAGAATGAGCCTGGACAGGGATTGGGATTCGATCCGGCCCGAGCGCGGCTTTCGTGCCGCCGAAGCGGGCATGGGCGTCCTGCGCCTCACGCTGCTGTTCGGATCGGCCGCCGTGGCGCTGGCGTTGATCGCGACGCCTTTCCTGGACGGCCAGACGCGTTCGCAAACGGCCCGCGACGGTTTCCCTGGCCTGGACATGACGGCTACCGGTTCGATCAGCCATCGCAGCACCTATACGGTACGCCGCAGCGTGCTGCAGGCCGATCCGGGTGGCGTCTGCATTATCCGTTCCGATGGCAAAAGCAGTGGCGACTGCTGACAAGGCCAGGACCTTTCCGACGGTCGGCGGCTTCACCGCCTGTTAAGCCTTTGCCGTTAACCTTTCTTAACACGTCCGCGGTAAAGTTTCCGCAACGGGGATCGAGGCCATGAAAACAGTGCTGCTGCGTTTTCTGGAGGACGAAAACGGCACCACGGTCGTCGAATACGCCCTGATCATCTGCGTACTGTCGCTGACGATCATCGGGGGTATCAGCCAGGTCTTCAACACGCTGACCTGGTTGTTCAGCGACAACTCCAGCAGGCTTGCCAACGCCTTTGCGCAATGAGGCTGGTGCCTGCGAAAAGGTCAATGCCCATCAGGCCCCTCCAATATAGTCTTCAGCGAAACCTTGGCTGAACCGGGTTTCAGCGGCTTTTGCTGCGATGCATCGGGCGCCCAGCCGGACATCCAGACCGTCGAGAAGCTTGCCCTGATACGACCGTCGGGGTCGGAAAAACGTTCGGCGTAGATTTCCGCGGCGCGGGCAAACAGCTGGCGCGTGCCCGGCCGCCGGCTGCGGTCGGCCAGCGCGCTGGTTTCGCCCATGGCACGCAGATCCGCCATCAGGGCAAACAGGTTGGCATAGCGCACCGTCACCGTCTCGACGTCGGCGACCGGCAGCGCGAAACCGGCGCGCTGCAGCAACGCACCGGCATCACGTACGTCGGTGAAGGGGATGACGCGAGGGCTGACGCCGCCGTAGAGCTCTGTCTCCGCGGCAAGCAGGCTTTCGCGCAGTTCCGCGAGCGTGCCTGCTCCTGCGAACGCGCCGAGGAAAAGTCCGTCCGGCCGCAGCGCGCGGCGGATCTGGATCAACATGCCCGGGATGTCGTTCATCGCCTGCAGCGACAAAAGCGATACCACCAGATCAAGACTTTGCGGCTCGAACGGGACGGTCTCCGGCGGTGCAATCAGGCCGGCGGCACCATTCAGGAAAGCCGCGGCCGTCTCGACACGGGCGATATCCTCCACCTTGCCGCTCCGCGCAAGGACGCCGGCCGCGGCCGATGTCTGGCAAAACAGCACCGCCGCCTTGGCGAACTTTCGCTCGACGGCGCCCAGCCGGTCGGCGAGATCGTCGGCGGCACGGCGCATGAGGAAGTCGGCGCCGTCAACCGGATGGATGAGCGCGCGCCGCTTGTGCGCCAGCCACAGAGAGGTGTCCATTATCGGCTGCAAGGGATTGATCCTTGTATGTCGGCCCCTTGATGTGATTGGTATGGTGGCGCCGAGGAACCAATCACGTGGCCGATCCGATGCCCAAGATCAAGTCCGTCGAGATCAGCAAGCTGGCCGGGTCTGCTGCCCGGTCGGCTCTGGGCTGGCCGGCGCGCATCCTGTTTCCGCCGGTCTGCGCCGGTTGCCGCCGGCAGGTCTCGCAGCCTGGTGTGTTGTGCGGCGCCTGCTGGCCGAAGCTGCGGCTGTTGGAGCGGCCCTGGTGTCCGGTGATGGGCACGCCGTTCACCCATCACATGGGCGATGGTTTTCTGTCGGCGGAGGCGATCGCGGATCCGCCGCCCTTCGAACGGGCACGGGCCGCGGTCGTCTACTCCGGCGTTGCCCGCCAGATGGTGCAAGGGCTGAAATACCAGGACCGTACGGATCTCGCACCCTGGATGGCGCGCTGGATGGCGCGCTGGATGGTCCGTGTGGGCGCCGACCTGATCGCCGACGCGCATGTGGTGGTGCCGGTGCCGCTGCATTGGCGCCGTTTTTTCAGGCGGCGGTTCAACCAGTCGGCGGAACTGGCGCGCGCGGTTTGCGAACTTAGCGGGCTGCCTTTCGCGCCCTCCGCCATGCGGCGTATAAAACTCACCCGCCAGCAGGTCGGACTGGAGCGGCAGGAGCGCGAGGAGAACGTGCGCGCCGCCTTTCGCGTGCCGGCAGAGGCCGAGATCGAGATTGCCGGCCGAAGGGTGCTTCTGATCGACGATGTCTACACCACCGGCGCCACCGTGCGTGCCGCCACCAAGGCGCTGAAAAGGGGAGGTGCGGCCGCCGTCGACGTGCTGACCTTTGCCCGTGTGTTGCCGGGGGACTTCCGGGCGGACGAGTCCGTGACTATATAAGTCGTCAACAGAAGCGGAATTCGTCATGGTCGATGTCACGATCTATACGCGCATGATGTGCGGCTACTGCACGGCGGCCAAGCGGTTGCTGGAGCGCAAAGGCGTCCCCTACACCGAGCACGACGCTTCCTTCTCTCCGGAACTGCGCCAGGAGATGATGTCGCGGGCTCACGGGCGCACGACCTTTCCGCAGATTTTCATAGGCGACACGCATGTCGGCGGCTGCGACGACCTCCATGATCTGGAGGCAGAAGGCCGACTGGACAAACTGCTCGCCAACGGCTCGTCGAACTGAGGGGATGACAATGAGTGTTTTCAGGGCGGCGGCAGTGCAGATGCGTTCAGGCGAGAGTCCCGAGCGCAATGCGGCCGATATGGAGCGGCTGGTGCGCGAGGCCGCGGCCCAGGGCGCCATCTACATCCAGACGCCGGAGATGACCGGCGCGCTGATCCGCGACAAGGAAGCGCGTGCCGCCTCCTTCACCTCGCAGGACAAGGACATCGTTGTCGCAACCGCGCGGAAGCTCGCCAGTGAGCTTGGCATCTTCCTGCACGTTGGCTCGACCGCCATACTGCGCGCCGACGGCAAACTCGCCAACCGCGCGCTCCTGTTCGGACCCGATGGCGCGACGCTCGCCACCTACGACAAGATCCACATGTTCGACGTCGACCTCGATAACGGCGAAAGCTGGCGCGAATCCGCCGCCTATGAGCCGGGGACCGAAGCCGTCATTATTCCGATCAACGATGCGAAACTAGGCTTTGCCGTCTGCTACGACCTGCGTTTTCCGCAATTGTTCCGTGCCGAAGCGATGTCCGGCGCCGAGGTGCTGACCGTGCCCGCGGCCTTCACCCGCCAGACCGGCGAAGCGCATTGGCATGTGCTGCTCAGGGCACGCGCCATTGAGAACGGCGCCTATGTCGTCGCCGCCGCGCAAGGCGGCCTGCACGAGGACGGCCGCGAGACCTATGGACATTCGCTGATCGTCGATCCGTGGGGTCGCATCATCGCCGAGGCCGCGCATGACGAGCCAGCGGTGATTGTCGCCGAGATCGACCCGGCGCAGTCGCTTGCCGCGCGCAAGAAAATCCCCAATCTCAGGAATGCGCGGGATTTCACCATCAATGCCGGCGAGGCGCCGCGTCTCAGGGGCGCCGCATCTTGATCCGCTTTTCCCTGATCTGCGAAAACGAGCATGAGTTCGAGGGTTGGTTTCGCAGCAATGACGATTTCGACACGCAGAAGAAGCGCGGTTTTGTCGATTGCCCCAGCTGCGGCTCGCACAAGGTCGAGAAGGCGCTGATGGCCCCGGCCGTTTCCACGGCCCGCAAGCAGGAAACCATAGCGCTTGCCATGGGCGAGGCGCAGAAGCAGGCGCTGGCGCAGCTGAAGGCGATGGCCGAGAAGGTGCGCGAAAACGCCGACTATGTCGGCGACAAGTTCGCCGAGGAAGCGCGCAAGATCCATTTCGGCGAAACCGATGCGCGCGGCATCTATGGCGAGGCGACGCTTGAAGAGGCCAAGGGCCTGGCCGAGGACGGCGTCGAGTTCATGCCGATCCCGGTGTTTCCGGACGACCGGAACTGAGCGATCAGCTGACGCTGCCGATCAACTTTTCCAGCAGTTGCGAAAGCGTTTCCCGTTCGGCCAGTGTAAGGCCGGACAGGATCTGATGCTCGTTCGCCACATGTGCCGCAACGGCCTCGTCGATCAAAGCGAGCCCCTTTTCGGTCAGCCGCACGACGATGCCGCGCCGATCGTTGGGGTGCGGTGCACGCAGGATCAATCCGGCCTTTTCCAACCGGTCGAGCCGGTTGGTCATGGCGCCGGAGGTCACCATGGTGGCCTCGTAGAGCGCTGTCGGGGTCAGTGCGTACGGTGAGCCGGAGCGGCGCAGCGTCGCCAGCACATCGAACTCTCCCGCCTGCAGTCCAAAACGGGCAAACAGCGGGGCGAGGCGATCACGTGCTATCAGCGAGGAGACCTCATTCAAGCGCCCAATCACGGCCATCGGCGACACATCCAGGTCCGGCCGTTCCCGCTGCCATTGCTCGATGGCTTTCCCAGCGCGGTCCATCTATCTCACCATAGTATCTTGACGTTAAGAATCTTTCCATTATCTTATCTCAATATTCAACGCCGGCCAAGAGGCTGTGCACCCATAGGGTTCATCATGAAATATCTCTGGGATTCGGCGCTCGGCTTGCTGGTTGTCACCGGCGGCCTGCTGGGCCTGACGCTGCCTTTCGGCAAGCTCGCCACTGCGGCCGGCGTGCCAGCCACGGTCTGGGCCTTTGTAATCTCGCTCGGCGCCGGCGGAGTGCTTTTGGGCGTGCTCTTGGCGCGTGGTCAGCGCATCCGGCTCACCCCGCACAAACTGCGCTATTTCTTCGTCACCGCGGCAGTGTCCTATGCCGTCCCCAATCTCCTGATGTTTTCGGCCATTCCGCATCTGGGCGCCGGCTACACCGGCATCATGTTCACGCTGTCGCCGGTGATCACACTGGTGTTTTCGATCCTGCTCGGCGTCCGGCGCCCCAACATGCTGGGCATATCAGGCATTGCAGTTGGTTTCGTCGGCGCCGTCATGGTGGCGGTGACGCGCGGCGAGGCTGGCCAGCCGGCCGATCTGTTCTGGGTGGTGATGGGGCTGCTGATCCCGGTCAGCCTTGCCGCCGGCAACATCTACCGCACCATCGACTGGCCGGAAGGAACTGGTCCGATCGAACTCGCGGTCGGCAGCCATCTGGCGTCCGCGGCGATGCTGCTCGTCGGCATCCTGATCTTGCTCGGAGGCAAGGCCTTCGTCCAGCTTGGCGCCGTGCCGCTCATCGTCGTGGCGCAGATGGCCTCGGCATCGGCGATGTTTGCTTTCTTCTTCCGGCTGCAGGCGGTTGGCGGTCCGGTCTATCTCAGCCAGATCGGCTATGTCGCGGCAGCGGTCGGGCTGTTTGCCGGCACGATCTTCCTTGGTGAACACTATCAACTGCTGACCTGGGTCGGCGCCGTCATCATCACCGCGGGCGTGTTCATCACCACCAAGGCGCAGAGCCAGAAAGCCTGACGGCTTCGAGGCTCACGTCGCACCGCCGTCAGCGTCACCGCCGGGCTCCGGCCTCGGCTGGCTGAGGATTGGCTGTCAGACCGAATCCTTTTCCGCCAGCACCATGTAATTGACATCCATGTCCTTCGACCGCGCCCAGCGGTCGGCAAGCGGATTGTAGGTGACGCCGGTGCGGTCGATGACGGTCAGACCGGCGCCGCGTAGCGCCTTTTCCAGCTCTTCCGGGCGCACCAGCTTGCCGAATTGGTGGGTGCCGCGCGGTAGCCAGCGCAACACATATTCGGCGCCGATGATGGCGAGGCCGAGCGCCTTGAGCGTGCGGTTGATGGTGGCCACGAACATGATGCCGCCCGGTTTGACCACCTCGCCGCATTTGGCGACGAACAGGTCGATATCGGCGACATGTTCGACCACTTCCATATTGAGGACGACATCGAATTTTTCGCCGGCCTCGGCGAGATCTTCCGCCGTCGTGGCACGATAGTCGACGCTGACATTGCCCTCGGCGGCATGCAGTTTCGCCACTTCGATGTTTGTTTCGGAGGCGTCCGCTCCGACCACCTCGGCACCGAGCCGCGCCATCGGCTCGCACAAAAGGCCACCGCCACAGCCGATGTCGAGGATGCGCAGGCCCTCGAACGGCCGCGCCGCCCGCGGGTCGCGGCCGAAGCGCGTCGCGATCTGGTCGCGGATATACGAAAGCCGGACCGGATTGAATTTGTGCAGCGGACGAAACTTGCCGTTTGGGTTCCACCATTCGGCGGCGAGGGCGGAAAAGCGTTCCACCTCTCCGGCATCGATCGTCGATCGTCGGGGCTCAGGCATCGGTTGGTCTCCTCGGACGCTATAGCGCCGCGCGTCCTTCGGACGCGCAAAGGACGCTGTAGCACTTTAATTCTGCGCATGATCCCTTTCCGAAATCGAAGTCCATTTCGGGGTCATGCGCTAGGAAGTCGGGCGTGAGGCATCGAATGTCAAGGCAACATTTTCCTCTGCTGACAAAGGGCCGGGCGATCAAAGGCCGGCTTATTTCGTGTCCAGCACGTCGCGCAGCTTGGCCGCCAGCTGCTCGATGGTGAACGGCTTGGCCAGGAAGTGGACGTCATGATCGAGCACGCCGTTGTGGACCACGGCGTTCCTGGTGAAGCCGGTGGTAAAGACCACTTTCAGCCCGGGCTGGCGCGCGAGCGCTTCCTCGGCGAGCTTGCGGCCGTTCATCACCGGCATGACGATGTCGGTGAAAAGCAAAGCGATGCCTGGTGTCGCGGCGAGCTTCTGAAGGGCCTCCGGTCCGCTCCCCGCATGGATGACGATGTAGCCGAGTTCGCGCATGATATCCGTCGTGGAAGCCCGCACGCGGGCGTCATCCTCGACGACGAGGATCGTCTCGGTGACCTTGGCCGTGCTCTTGTCCCGCCCGACGGGCGTTGCCGGCTCCTCGGCTCCGAAAAACCGGGGCAGGTAGACCTTGATCGTCGTGCCTTCGCCGGGCTCGGAGTAGATCTTGACGTGGCCGCCCGATTGTTTGACGAAGCCGAACACCTGGCTCAGCCCAAGTCCCGTGCCCTTGTTGACCGGCTTGGTCGTGAAGAAGGGTTCGAAAGCCCTGGCGATGGTCTCAGGCGACATGCCCGCGCCGGTGTCGGTTACCGCGATCATCACATATTGGCCAGGCGTGACTTCGGCGTGCGTCGATGCATAGCCGTCGTCGAGGTGGCTGTTGACAGTCTCGATGGTCAGCTTGCCCTCATTGTCCATGGCGTCACGGGAATTGACGGCCAGATTGAGGATCGCGTTCTCGATCTGGCTGGGATCGGCCCGGGTTTTCCATAGGCCGCCCGCTAACACTGTCTCGATGCGGATGCCTTCACCCAAGGTGCGGCGCAGAAGATCGGACATGCCGGTCAACAGCCCGTTGATGTCGACAACCTGCGGCGCCAGAGGCTGCAGGCGGGAGAAGGCAAGCAGGCGGGAGGTCAGGTCGGCGGCACGGCTGGCCGCGTCGGTCGCGGCCTCGACGAGCTTTTCGATGTCATGCTCGCCCCGCTTCAGCTTGCGCTGGGCAAGGTTCATGGCGCTGAGGATCACCGCCAGCATGTTGTTGAAGTCGTGGGCGATGCCGCCTGTCAGCTGTCCGACAGCCTCCATCTTCTGCATCTGGCGCATCTGGGATTCGGCTTTTTCGCGCGTCTGGATCTCGTTGCCGAGTTCGATGTTCTTGCGCATCAGCTCTTGCTGGGCGACGACCACCTCGTGGAAGCGGCGATGGGATTGACGGATGGTGTAGGCGGCAAGCAGGAAAATCGCCAGCAACGCCGCCAGTGAGCCGATGCGCAACCAGGCCTCGACCCGGTCGGTATGCTCGTCGCGCGCGGCCACCGCGGCTGCGCCGATACGCCTGATTGTGTCCATGCTGCCCCGCATCTCGTCCATGGCGGCCTTGCCATGGCCGCTGCGAACCAGTTGCAGGGCCTGTGCCGCATCGCCTCGCTCGTAGAGAGCTATGGTTTCCGCCAGGTCGGCCTGCTGTTGCGAAAGCGCGTCCTTGATGTGGCCGATCTGCTGGCCGATCTGGTCGTCGGGAGCGGTCGCGCTGTCGACCCGCGCCAATTGTCCCGGAATTGCCTCGACGGCCTTCCGGTAAGGCTCCAGATAGGATTTTTCCCCGGTCAGCAAGTAGCCGCGCTGACCACTCTGGGCCTCCTGCGCCAATGAAAGCAGCCCGGAAAGCTGTTCCTGGTATTCGATTGTCTCGCGTGCGGCGGCACGATTGGCCCTTTGGCTCTCGACGAGCACCGCACGGGTGCCAACGATCAGTGCCAGCACTGCAAAGCCCGCGACAAGCGGGAGCGATTGCAATCGCATGGCGCGCCGAAGCCGAGCAATCATCTGTTATGCCGAACCAAAAGCAATTTCCCGCAGGCAGCATTTGGTAAGCGGCGCCGGGCCGGAAGGCAATATGTCGTGCTGCTACGCAATCCGCCGTCAGCCTTGCGAAACCTTCCTCATTTGGCTATGGAGGCCGCGCATTCAGTGGCCGGCGGCAGCCGGGCGCTTTCTTCCATTTTCGGCCGCGGGCCGGCTCCAGTCAAAGGCATTTCGCTTCCATGGCGCGTATCGTGATGAAATTCGGCGGGACCTCCGTCGCCGACATCGCTCGCATCCGCAACGTGGCACGTCACGTCAAACGCGAGGTCGACGCCGGTCACGAGGTGGCTGTGGTGGTTTCGGCGATGGCCGGCAAGACCAACGAGCTGGTCGGCTGGACCCGCGAGGCCTCACCGATGCACGATGCGCGCGAATATGACGCGGTCGTCGCTTCCGGCGAACAGGTCACGGCTGGCCTTCTCGCCATCACCTTGCAGAACATGGGCGTGCATGCGCGCTCCTGGCAGGGATGGCAGATTCCGATCAAGACCGACAACGCGCATGGCGCGGCGCGCATCCTCGACATCGACGGCGCCTTCCTGGTCAAGCGCTTCGGCGAAGGCCAGGTGGCTGTCATCGCCGGTTTCCAAGGCATCGGGCCGGACAACCGCATCGCCACGCTCGGACGTGGCGGCTCCGATACNCCGCTGCGACATCTACACCGACGTCGACGGGGTCTACACCACCGACCCGCGCATCGAGCCCAAAGCGCGGCGGCTGGCCAAGATATCGTTCGAGGAAATGCTTGAAATGGCCTCGCTCGGCGCCAAGGTTCTGCAGGTGCGTTCGGTCGAACTTGCCATGGTGCACAGGGTGCGTACCTTCGTGCGGTCGTCCTTCGACGATCCCGATGCGCCCGGAATGGGGGATTTGCTCAATCCTCCGGGAACGCTCATTTGCGACGAGGAAGAGATCGTGGAACAGCAGGTCGTCACCGGAATTGCCTACGCCAAGGACGAGGCCCAGATTTCGCTGCGCCGCGTCGGCGACCGGCCGGGCGTCGCCGCCGGCATTTTTGGGCCGTTGGCCGAGGCCAACATCAATGTCGACATGATCGTCCAGAACATTTCCGAGGACGGCAAGCTGACCGACATGACCTTCACCGTGCCGTCGGGCGATGTCGACAAGGCGCTGGCCGTGCTCGACCGGCTGAAAGCCGAGATCGGCTACGATGTCGTGCAGTCGGAAGCCGGCATGTCGAAGGTTTCGGTCATCGGAATCGGCATGAGGAGCCATGCGGGCGTCGCCGCCACCGCCTTCAAGGCGCTGGCCGACAAGGCGATCAACATCCGTGCCATCACCACATCCGAGATCAAGATTTCGATACTGATCGACGGTCCTTATACGGAACTTGCGGTTCGCACTTTGCATTCCGTCTACGGTCTGGATAAGCAGTAGCAGGACTGAATCAGCTGTTGCGCACTTGCCGGGCGCGGCGGAAACTGCCTCGGCAAGAAGTCTATTGGAGAAGAAGCCGCGATGCGTGACACGGCCGTTGGCCCGCGCGTTTTGCTGAAACGGCTCCGCGAGCTCATGCAGGAGCCGCTGGAGCCGCAGGAGCGGCTCGACCGGATTGTGCGCGACATCGCCTCCAACATGGTGGCAGAAGTCTGCTCGCTCTACGTGCTGCGCGCCGATTCGGTGCTGGAGCTCTACGCCACCGAGGGTCTGAACCCGAACGCCGTCCACCTGGCGCAGCTGCGGCTTGGGCAAGGCCTGGTCGGCACCATTGCCGCGAGTGCCAGGCCGCTCAACCTGTCCAACGCGCAAGAACACCCGGCCTTCGCCTACCTGCCGGAGACCGGGGAGGAGATCTACAATTCCTTCCTCGGCGTGCCGGTGCTCAGGGCAGGGCGCACGCTGGGCGTCCTGGTCGTCCAGAACAAGACAATGCGCCACTACCGCGACGACGAGGTCGAGGCGCTGGAAACCACGGCCATGGTCATCGCCGAGATGATCGCCACCGGCGATCTGGCGCGGCTGACCCGGCCAGGCCTCGAACTCGACCTGCGCCGGCCTGTCAGCTTCACCGGCCTGTCCTTCAACGACGGCGTCGGGCTCGGTCACGTCGTGCTGCACGAGCCGCGTATCGTCGTCACCAATTTGTTCAACGAGGACAGCGAGGAAGAGGTCCGGCGGCTCGAGGCCTCGCTTGGTTCTCTGCGGCTTTCCATCGACGACATGCTGGAGCGCCGCGATGTCGCCTTCGAGGGCGAGCATCGCCAGGTGCTGGAAGCCTACCGCATGTTCGCCAACGACCGGGGCTGGGTACGGCGCCTGGAAGAGGCGATCCGTAACGGCCTAACGGCCGAGGCAGCGGTCGAAAAAGTTCAGAGCGACATGCGCGCCCGCATGCTGCACATGACCGATCCTTATCTGCGCGAGCGGATGAGCGATTTCGACGATCTCGCCAACCGGCTGTTGCGCCAGCTGATGGGACGTGGGCCCGAGGATGTCGCGGCCTCGCTGCCCAAGGACGCCATCATCGTCGCCCGCTCGATGGGCGCTGCCGAACTGCTCGACTATCCTCGCGACAAGCTGCGCGGGCTGGTGCTGGAGGATGGCGCGGCGACCAGCCATGTCGTCATCGTCGCGCGCGCCATGGGCATTCCCGTCGCCGGCCAGATGAAGGGCGCCGTTTCCATGGCGGAAAACGGCGATGCCATCATCGTCGACGGCGAGGAAGGCGCGATCCATCTGCGGCCGCAATCCGATCTCGAAGCCGCCTATGCCGAGAAGGTGCGGTTCCGGGCGCGCCGGCAGGAGGTCTACCGCGAACTGCGCAAGAAGCCGTCGACAACCCGGGACGGGGTCCAGGTCGACCTGCTGATGAATGCCGGGCTTGCCGTCGACCTGCCGCAGTTGGCGGAGGCGGGCGCTGCCGGCATCGGCCTTTTCCGCACGGAACTGCAGTTCATGGTCGCCTCGACCTTTCCACGCGCCGAAGCCCAGGAAAAACTCTACCGCGACGTGCTCGAGGCCGCGCGCGGCAAGCCGGTCACCTTCCGCACCATCGACATTGGTGGCGACAAGGTGCTGCCCTATTTCAAGGGTGCGATCCAGGAAGAGAATCCGGCGCTCGGCTGGCGGGCAATCCGCCTGACGCTAGATCGGCCGGGCTTGCTGCGCACCCAGATCCGCGCCTTGCTCAAGGCCAGCGGCGGGCGCGAGCTCAAGCTGATGCTGCCGATGGTGACCGAGCTCGGCGAAATCGCCCAGGCGCGCGAAATCATCGACCGCGAGGTGCGGCATCTCTCACGCTTCGCCCATCATCTGCCGACCAGTCTCAAGCTGGGCGCCATGCTGGAAGTGCCGTCGCTGCTGTTCCAACTCGACGAACTGATGAAGGCGGTCGACTTCGTCTCGGTCGGATCGAACGACCTGTTCCAGTTCGTCATGGCGGTCGACCGCGGCAACACGCAGTTGGCGAACCGCTTCGATACGTTGTCGGCGCCGTTCCTGCGCGTGCTCAAGCAGATCGCCGACGCCGGCGCCCGCAATCATACGCCGGTCACCCTGTGCGGTGAACTCGCCGGCAAGCCGATCTCGGCGATGGCGCTGATCGGCCTCNCTGCCGCTGGAGGAGCTGAAGGCTTTCTTCGACGACAATCTCATGGCGCCGGCGCAAGGGCTGCCGATGCGGGCGTTGCTGCAGGCCTTCGCCGACGACCGCTCGATCCCGTTGTAGCAGCCTCATCATGGTCAATTTGCCCCGCGATCGTATGGATCAAGTCGTCAAGCGTTTCGAGATGCTCGAAGCGCAGATGTCGGCCGGGCCGGCGCCGGATGCCTATGTGAGGATGGCATCGGAATATGCCGAGTTGCAGGAGATGGTGGCCAAGGTCAGGGAATTGCGCTCGGCCGAGCACGAGCAGGCCGACCTCGAAGCAATGCTCGCCGACAAGGGCACCGACGCCGAGATGCGGGCGCTTGCCGAGGCCGATCTGCCCGGCGTCGAGGAGCGCATCGAGGTGCTGCAAAAGGACATCCAGATCCTGCTTCTGCCTAGGGATGCCGCTGACGACAAGAACGCCATTCTTGAAATCCGCGCCGGCACCGGTGGCGATGAGGCGGCACTCTTCGCCGGCGACCTGTTTCGCATGTACGAGCGCTACGCCGCCGAACGCGGCTGGCGGTTCGAAACGGTATCGGCCAGCAACGGCGATGCCGGCGGCTTCAAGGAAATCATCGCCACGATCTCCGGTAAAGGTGTGTTCGCCCATCTGAAATTCGAATCCGGGGTGCATCGCGTCCAGCGCGTGCCGGCCACCGAGGCCAGCGGCCGCATCCACACGTCAGCCGCCACCGTCGCGGTGCTGCCGGAAGCCGAAGAGGTCGACATCGATATCAGGGCCGAGGACATCCGCATCGACACGATGCGTGCCTCCGGCTCCGGCGGCCAGCACGTCAACACCACCGATTCCGCGGTCCGCATCACCCATCTGCCGACCGGCATCATGGTGGTGCAGGCGGAGAAGTCGCAGCACCAGAACCGGGCCAAGGCCATGCAGATCCTGCGCGCCCGGCTCTATGACATGGAGCGCAGCAAGGCGGATGAGGAGCGTTCCGAGTCGCGCAAGTCGCAGGTCGGTTCCGGCGACCGCTCCGAGCGCATCCGCACCTACAATTTTCCGCAGGGCCGGGTCACCGACCATCGCATCAACCTGACGCTCTACAAACTCGACCGGGTGATGATGGGTGAACTCGACGAAATCGTCGACGCGCTGATCGCCGATCATCAGTCGAAGCTGCTGGCCGATATCGGTATCGATGGCTGACCATCCGCCCGCGACGCTGGGGCCGCTGCTGCGGGAAGCGCGGACCCGGCTTGCCGCAGCCGGTATCGATGATCCCGCGCTCGATGCGCGGCTGATCGTCGAGCACTATTCCGGCTTGACGCGCACCCAGGCCATCGCCGACCCCGAGTGCAAGATCGACGGGGACGTCATGGCCGCGATCGATGGCGCCCTGAGACGGCGAGCCAGCGGCGAGCCGGTGCATCGCATCCTCGGGTATCGCGAGTTTTACGGTTTGCGCTTGCGGCTGTCGCCTGAGACGCTGGAGCCGCGACCTGACACCGAAACGCTGGTCGAGGCGGTGCTGCCCTTCGTAAAGGCAATAGCCGCGCGGGAGGGCACATGCCGCATCCTCGATCTCGGCACCGGCACGGGCGCGATCGCCCTGGCGTTGCTGAGCGCCGTGCCGGCCGCGACCGCCACCGGTGTCGATATCTCCGCCGGCGCTCTGGCTACGGCGGCCCGCAATGCCGGGCAATTCGGGCTCGGCGGCCGGTTCACCGCGGTTCAGTCGGATTGGTTCGAAAAAGTTTCCGGCCGGTACCATGTAATTGCCGCAAACCCTCCCTATATACCGACTCACGAGATTGGGAATCTGCAGGACGAAGTCCGCGATTTCGACCCGCGGCTTGCCCTTGATGGCGGTGTGGATGGGCTGAACCCCTACAGGATCATCGCCGCCGAGGCGGCAAGATTTCTGGAAGCCGAAGGCAGGATTGCGGTCGAGATCGGCCACACACAAAGCAACGACGTCAACGATATATTTCGCGCAGCCGGTTACGCGGCTGGCGAGCTGTTTGGCGATCTCGGCGGAAACGACAGGGTTCTTGTTTTTCAACGGGCAACGTCTTGACGCAGTGCAAAAAAAGCGCTTGGCAATACCGGGGAATGCGGCTAGGGTCGCCTAACCGGATGAGACGAAGCAGGCAGTGCTCTTAGCGATTCGGTTTTTCCTTGGAAATAGCTGCCTTCTTGCGCAAACGACGCCCAAGCTTCGTGCGGGAATCGTCCGGCAAGTGATGTAACCGGAAACAGGATGACACGTGGCGCCAACGCAATCGATGCGGGCGAACGCCGGTGAAGAAACGAAACGGCTGGCTGCATGAGCGCCTCCGTTCGTGAAGAGTTTTTCAAAATTTCAGAGATGAAGAGAGTCGAATGAGGCCACAACAGCAGAACAGGCGCATGCGCGGTCGCAACAACAATGGCGGCGGCGGTGGCAATAACAATAACAATAACAACAACAACAACAATAACAACAACCGCAAGGGGCCGAATCCGCTTACGCGCAATTACGAGAGCAACGGCCCGGACGTGAAAATCCGTGGATCGGCTCAGCAGATTGCCGAAAAATATGCCACGCTCGCCCGTGACTCGCACAGCTCCGGCGACCGGGTTATGGCGGAGAACTACCTCCAGCACGCTGAACACTACAATCGCATCATTGCCGCCGCGCAGGCGCAGATGCCGATCCAGAACGTCCAGCAGGCACGCGACGAGTTCGACGAGGACGGCGATGACGATCGCGACGAGTTCGACAATGCCGCCAACAGTGGGGCCGCCAACAGTGGGGCCGGCAACAGTGGGGCCGGCAACAGTGGGGCGGGCAACAGTGGGGCGGGCAATAGCAGCGGCAATGCCGGTTCCGATCCACAACTTCCCGTAATCAACCATGGCGCAGGTCCGCAGCCGGTGATCGAGGGCATGCCGGCGGAGGTTGCGCTCAACCGGGAAAACGGTCGCGACAATCGCGACAATAGCGGGCGCGACAATAGCGGGCGCGACAATAACGGGCGCAACAATGGCGGCCGCGACAACAGTGGCGGACGCCATCGAGATCGCCGCCCCAATGGCGGCTACGGCCAGCGCGACTACGCTTCACCCGAACAGGGCGGCCAGCAACAGCGCAACGAGGCCCCGGGGCAGACGGAAGTCCAGGCAGAGGCCGCTTCACCGCCCGAGACCGTCACGGCGGTCGAGCCGGCTCCGCGGTTCGAGAATTTTTCACCGGCAGGTCTGGCCGCCCAGGCCGAACTCAATGAGGCGGCCGCCGAAAGCGGTGCTGCCCGGCGTCCACGGCGTCCGCGCCGTCCGCGCACCAATGCCGATCAAGTCGAGAGCGGCAGCGAAAATGAGGATGCGGCCGAGACAGCGGCGGCTCCGGTCGACAGCGGCGGTGCCGAACCCGTGGTTTCCGACATCGACAACTGAGCGAACGGCATTCAAGGCCTTGAGCGGCGGAGAGAAATCTCCGCCGTTTTTGTTTGGACTGACGTGGAATATTATGCACCTGCCATATTGCGACATCTTGAGGGGCAAGGGCCCATGCACCATATCTGGCTTGAACAGGATCCGGCTCGAATGAGCGGGTCCGTCACCGCAATCTGATCCGGTGCCGCAAAGCGGGCCGGTGATGGAAGGAGACAAATATGAACCTTGAGAAATACTCAGAACGCGTGCGCGGCTTTATCCAGTCCGCGCAGACCATGGCCCTCTCGCGCAACCACCAGCAATTCACCCCCGAACACATTCTGAAAGTCCTCGTCGACGATGACGAAGGCTTGGCCGCGTCGTTGATCGAGCGCGCCGGCGGCAATGTCCGCGATGTCAAGCTCGGCGTCGAGACGGCGCTCGAGGCGATGCCCAAGGTGGAGGGCGGCAATGGCCAGCTCTATCTGGCGCAGCCGCTGGCCAAGGTGTTCTCGACCGCCGAAGAACTGGCCAAGAAGGCCGGCGACAGCTTTGTCACCGTCGAGCGGCTGCTGCAGGCGCTTGCCATGGAGAAATCGGCCAAGACCGCCGAAATCCTGGCCAAGGCCGGCGTCACCGCGCAGGCGCTGAACCAGGTCATCAACGACGTCCGCAAGGGCCGCACCGCCGATTCGGCGAGTGCCGAACAGGGCTATGACGCACTGAAGAAATACGCCCGCGACCTCACCGCAGACGCCCGCGCGGGCAAGCTCGATCCCGTGATTGGCCGCGACGACGAGATTCGACGCACCATCCAGGTGCTGTCGCGCCGCACCAAGAACAACCCGGTGCTGATCGGCGAGCCGGGCGTCGGCAAGACGGCGATCGCCGAAGGCCTGGCGCTGCGCATCGTCAATGGCGACGTGCCGGAATCGCTGAAGGAGAAGCAGTTGATGGCGCTCGACATGGGCGCGCTGATTGCGGGTGCCAAATATCGCGGCGAATTCGAGGAGCGGCTGAAGGCCGTGCTTTCGGAAGTCACTTCGGCCAGTGGCAACATCATCCTGTTCATCGATGAGATGCACACGCTGGTCGGCGCCGGCAAGGCCGATGGCGCCATGGATGCCTCGAACCTTCTGAAGCCGGCGCTGGCGCGCGGCGAACTGCACTGCGTCGGCGCCACCACGCTCGATGAATACAGGAAGCATGTCGAGAAGGATCCGGCCCTTGCCCGCCGTTTCCAGCCCGTCTTCGTCGACGAGCCGACAGTGGAGGACACGGTCTCGATCCTGCGCGGCCTGAAGGAGAAGTACGAGCAGCACCACAAGGTGCGTATCTCCGATTCGGCACTGGTGGCGGCGGCGACATTGTCCAACCGCTACATCGCCGACCGCTTCCTGCCGGACAAGGCGATCGATCTCGTCGACGAAGCCGCCTCGCGGCTCAGGATGCAGGTCGATTCCAAGCCCGAAGCGCTGGACGAGATCGACCGCCGCATCATGCAGCTCAAGATTGAACGCGAAGCGTTGAAGGTCGAGACGGACGATGCCTCGAAGGACCGGCTTGCCCGCCTGGAAAAGGAACTCGTCGGCCTGGAAGAGGAATCGACAGAGATCACCGCGAAGTGGCAGGCCGAGAAGCAGAAGCTCGGGCTAGCGGCCGACTTGAAGAAGCAGCTCGACGAGGCGCGCAACGACCTTGCCATTGCCCAGCGCAAGGGTGAGTTCCAGCGCGCCGGCGAGCTTGCCTATGGCAAGATCCCGGACCTGGAAAAGAAGCTGAAGGAGGCCGAAGCCCAGGACGGCAAGGCCGGCATGGTCGAGGAAGTGGTCACGCCCGACCACGTCGCCCATATCGTGTCGCGGTGGACCGGCATTCCGGTCGACAAGATGCTGCAGGGCGAGCGTGATAAGCTGTTGCGCATGGAAGACGAGATCGGCAAGCGTGTCGTCGGCCAGGGCGAAGCGGTGCAGGCCGTTTCCAAGGCAGTGCGGCGTGCCCGTGCGGGCTTGCAGGATCCGAACCGGCCGATCGGCTCGTTCATGTTCCTCGGGCCTACCGGCGTCGGCAAGACGGAGCTGACCAAGGCTTTGGCCAATTTCCTGTTCGACGATGAGACGGCGCTGGCGCGCATCGACATGTCCGAATACATGGAGAAGCACTCTGTCGCCCGGCTGATCGGCGCGCCTCCCGGCTATGTCGGCTATGAGGAAGGCGGTGCGCTGACCGAAGCGGTGCGGCGCCGGCCCTATCAGGTCGTGCTGTTCGATGAGATCGAGAAGGCGCATCCGGATGTCTTCAACGTGCTGTTGCAGGTGCTCGATGACGGGCGGCTCACCGACGGGCAGGGCCGTACCGTCGACTTCCGCAACACACTGATCATCATGACGTCTAATCTGGGCGCCGAATATCTCGTCGCTCTCGGCGAGGACCAGGATGTCGATGCCGTACGAGACGAAGTGATGGGCGTGGTCAGGGCATCGTTCCGGCCGGAGTTCCTCAATCGCGTCGACGAGGTGATCCTGTTCCACCGGCTGCGCCGCAAGGACATGGACCGTATCGTCGAGATCCAGCTCAAGCGGCTCGAGAGCCTGCTGACCGATCGCAAGATCACGCTGTCGCTGGATCCTGAGGCGATCGAGTGGCTGGCGGCCAAGGGCTACGACCCCGCTTATGGTGCCCGGCCGCTGAAGCGGGTGATGCAGAAGGAGCTGCAGGATCCGCTGGCGGAAAAGATCCTGCTCGGCGAGATCCTGGACGGCTCGACGGTCAAGGTCACGGCCGGGTCCGACCGGCTTAATTTCCGCTCCAAGCCGGCGATCGTCGCGGCCGAGGTTGCGGCCTGATTCAGAAGCCGCGCGTCCACCGGACGCGCGGCTTTTTCATGCAATTGGCGGGGATTGATGACGCTGGACGATTACAACGGCTTCTGCGCCTCGCTGCCCGCAACGAACCACGTTGTGCAATGGGGCGGCGCCCATGTCTGGAAGGTCGGGACCAAGGTGTTTGCGATCGGTGGCTGGGATCAGGGTCAGCAGCTCTTCGTCACCTTCAAATGCTCCGACATCGCCTATGACGTGCTCAAGGAGCAGCCCGGCCTGCGCCCCGCTCCCTATCTTGCCTCCCGCGGCATGAAGTGGATCCAGCGTCGGACAAGCCAGAGCATGGATGATGGTGCGCTGAAGGACTATTTGCGCGAGAGCCACCGCCTTGTTGCCCTTAAGCTGACGAAGCAGGCGCGCAAGGAATTGGGGCTTGGCGCAAGCTAGCCAATATTCCCCGAGGCGCCGGAAAACCGCCATCTTCATGCCCGGTTCATGTTGGAACCATATGGTGGGTAACTGGTTTGCTGGCGAAGGGTTCGCCGACCTGAACAATGCCGAGCGGCGGCACATACGGACCGGAGAGTTTCGCACGATGCTGCGCACTATCTTCACCCTTTCGGCGCTTGCCGCGGGACTGGTGTTTTCCAATGCGTTCGCCGCGCCGACGCATGACGGTGCCGCCCAGCCTGTCCGTGCGTCCGGGAGCGGCGGCATTCTGCTCGCCCAGGACGGCAATCTCGACATTTATTACGATGCCAGGGGCAATCGCGTCATCGTCGATTCGGACACCGGCAAGGTGATCGCCATCCAGCCGCCACAGACACGGCTCGACCGGCGGGTGCTGCGCCGCGAGAGCCGGATGCGTGAACTTGGCCGCGCACCGGCCGACGATGATCGTTACTATCTCGACGATCCCCAGGACATGGCCCGCTTCCGCCGCAGACAGTTGGAAGAGGAGGGCCGGGTCATTCCACCGCCCGCCGACGAATACGATCCTGACGGAAGTGGTTCAGTCGATGCCTATCCGCCGGCACCGCAGGACGACGGCAGTTATGACAACAATTATCCCGATGCGCCGCAGCCGGCAAAGCCGGGTACAATCAAGCGCCAACCGCTGAACGAGGCGTCGATAGACCCCGACCGGCCGGCAGACCCGACGGACCAAGCAGCGCCCTCCGACCAGGCGGCATTGCCGCCGAAGGCCGGCGACAAGACGTCAGTCGATCCGGCGCTTTCGCTGGGGGCACGCCAGGATGTCGCGGCCCTGCAGGTGCTGCTCGACCGGGGCGGGGCTTCGCCTGGCGTCATCGACGGGCGCTTCGGTTCGAATGTCGACAAGGCGCTGGCGGCCTACAATCAGATCAACGGCAGCAGCCTCAAATCGACCGATTCGGTCGGCATCCAGGCCGCATTGTCGCAATCCGGTGGCGACCCGTTCGCCAACTACACCATCACCGCGGAGGATGCGGCCGGCCCCTATGTCGCGTCGATCCCGGAAGATTATAGCCAGAAGGCGCAACTCGACCGCATGGGCTTCACCTCCGTCACCGAGGCGCTGGCCGAGCGCTTCCACATGGACGAGAACTATCTCAAGGCGCTCAATCCGGACGCCAACTTCAATCGTCCCGGCACGATCATCAAGGTCGCGAATTTCGGCAAACTGGTTTCTACCCCCGTGACCCGCATCGTCGCCGACAAAGGCAAGAAGGAAGTCTTTGCCTATGACGGGTCGGGCAAGCTGGTCGCGGCCTACCCCGCCACAATCGGCTCGTCGGACACGCCATCCCCGACCGGCATTCATGCCGTGTCGCGTGTCGCGCTCGATCCGAACTACACCTATAATCCCAACATCAACTTCAAGCAGGGCGAGAACAACAAGATCCTGACCATTCCGCCTGGGCCGAATGGCCCGGTCGGATCGGTGTGGATCGCGCTGGACAAGCCGACTTACGGCATTCACGGGACGCCGGAGCCCTCGAAGATAGGCAAGACCGAGAGCCATGGCTGCGTGCGCTTGACCAATTGGGACGCGCGTGAACTGGCCAAGCTGGTCTCGCCGGGTGTCCCGGTGGAGTTCGTCGAATAGGGTATGTCGATATTTGGGCGATGCCGGCCTGACGTGAATTCTCAACCAATGATCCTGCGCACCCACTTCACATTCGGCGTTGCCGCGTAGATCAACTGCACCACAAGAATGAAGCCGACGCTCGCCAACGGGGTGATCAGGCAAAGTGCGGCGCCGACGGCCCACAGGATCTGCGCCTTGACGATGCGCAGGTAGACCGTGCGTTTCGTTTCCGGGTCGACGTCCTCCGCGACAAGGCCGCTCCTCTCCGCATACCACCAGCTGACGAACAGCGTGATGCCAAGCATCAAGAGGTTGAGCCAGTAAACCAGCACCGCGGTCCTGAATTCCAGAAAATCGGCGAGAAGGTCGGTCGAGAACGGCAAGAGCGCGATGAAGGCGAGAAAGCAGAGGTTCAGCGTGGCCAGCCGTCTGTCGGATTTGGCGACCAGACCATGCTGGGCCTGCTGGCCGAACCAGAAGATGGTCAGGGTCAGAAAGCTCAAGGCATAGGTGAGGAAGCGTGGCGCGAGTGCCGCGATGGCGGCGAGCAGATCATGTTCGGAGTGGACCACCTCATGCGCCGGCACCCTGATCTCGATCACGATCAGGGTGAGCGCGATGGCGAACACGCCATCGGTGATACCGACAATACGGCCGCGCCCCTCAACCGATGCTTCGAGCGGACGCTTCATCGATTTCTCCTGCCCGCGGGTCCTGACAAACCTAAAGCGCGTCTCGTCGAAACGGATCCGTGCGACGCGCTTTTAAATCTTGCCTGATGCATGTCGTTGTCGCAAAACCGAGGTCACTTCCGCGCGACATGAATTAGCATGACTGCCGCGGTTTGCATCGGGGCAGATGCGATCCCTGGCAATATGGCTGGTTTCAAGGACAACAAGCCGCTGGCCGGTTGTTGCCGCCGCGCCGACGGTCTAATGAGGCTGACATGCATGCGCCCAATCGAGCCGCCGCCGTTCCGCTGACCGCTCCGGTCGCGAATGGCACGTTCTGCCCGCAATCGCAGCGGCGTTATGTCTTGATCGCGGCGATCCTGGCCTCGGCGCTCGGCTTCATCGACGGATCGATCCTGGCGATCGCCATGCCGGCGATCCGCGTCGACCTCGGCGCCAGCCTTGCCGAGGCGCAGTGGATTTCCAATGCCTATGCGCTGACACTCTCGGCGCTGATCCTTGCCGGCGGTGCCGCAGGCGATCGGTTCGGGCTGCGCCATGCTTTCGTGGCCGGCATTGCGCTGTTCGTCGTGACCTCGCTTGCCTGTGCGCTGGCGCCGAACGCTGTCGTGCTGATCGCATTTCGCGCGCTCCAGGGCATCGGCGCCGCGATCATGGTGCCGGGCAGTCTCGCCATTATCGCCAAGGCCTATCCCAAGAAGGAACGCGGCAGGGCGATCGGCATCTGGGCGGCGGCGTCGGCGCTGACCACCGCTCTCGGCCCCGTGCTCGGTGGCCTGGTGCTCTCGGCTTTCGGCGGCGGCATCTGGCGGGCGATCTTTGCCGTCAATCTGCCGCTCGGCCTGATCTCGATCTATCTGCTGCTCGCCAAGATTCCGGCCGATGCGCCGACGGAGAAACGCAGCCTTGACCTTGCCGGCGGGGCGCTTGCGACGGTGGCCTTCGGGGGGCTCGCCTATGGGCTGACTTCAATGAGCGCCAGCGGCGAGAGCCACATGGCCGGTCCAAGCGTTGCCGCCGGCGCCGTGCTGCTTGTCGTCTTCATCCTGTTTGAGCGGCGGCAGCGCGAGCCGATGATAGATCTCAGCCTGTTTCGCATCGGTGCTTTCGCCGGCGCCAACGTCGCGACGTTCTTTCTCTATTTCGCACTGTCAGCCAATCTTTTTTATCTGCCGATGCTGCTGATCGCAGGCTGGGGACTGAGCACCGCCGAGGTAGGCTTCATCTTCCTGCCGTTGTCGGCGGCGATCGCGCTTCTGTCGGGACCCGTCGGCAAGCTGTCGGACCGGATCGGGCCGCGTTTTCCCATTGCCTGCGGCAGCCTGATCGTGGCGGTTGCCTTCGCCGGGCTGGCCTTCCTCGCCTATGCCGGCTTTCACCATTTCTGGACCGGCATCTTCCCCTTGATGGCGCTGATGGGGCTCGGCATGGCGTTGGTCGTATCGCCATTGTCCACCGCGATCATGACGGCGGTGGAAGACAAGGACACCGGCGCCGCTTCCGGCATCAACAACGCCGTCTCACGCATCGGCGGCTTGATCGCGGTGGCGGCGATGGGGTCCCTGGCTGCCTGGATCTACGCCAATGCCCTGGAGGTAAATGCCACCCCTGGCCTGCCTGGCTTCGGCGAACCGCCACCAGCAGGACTTTCGCCGGCACTCGATACGGCGAGGATCGCCGCCAGCGACGTAGCCTTTTCCGCCGTCTCGTTGGTGACGGCGCTGCTATGCCTGCTTTCCGCTGTCATTGCCTGGACGACGATTTCGGGCGAAGCGCTACCGTGGTCGCGGCGCGCCGAACCTCGGCAGGACGAAGGCTGAGACTCAGCCTTCGATCTTGGCGCTGGCGACCTTCAGCGAATTGCCATCTTCCTGTTTCAGCAGATCGTCGATGCGCTCGCGTTCGCGCTTGAAGGCGACGAGATCGTCGCCCTTCAGCACCTTGCCGACCGGTAGACGGACGCGCATCGGATCGACTTTGGTGCCATTGACGATCACCTCGTAGTGCAGGTGCGGGCCTGTGGCGAGGCCGGTCTGGCCGAGATAGCCAATGGTCTGGCCCTGGCGCACGTGCATGCCCGGCTCCATACCTTTGGCAAAGGCGCTCTGGTGATTGTACGAGGTCTCGTAGCCATTGGCATGGCGAATGATGATCTGCTTGCCATAGCCGCCGGCCCAGCCGACCTTCTCGATGACGCCATTGCCGGCGGCGATGATCGGCGTGCCGATCGGGGCTGCCCAGTCGACGCCTGTGTGCATGCGGACATAGCCGAGGATCGGATGCTTGCGGGCGCCGAAGCCGGAGCGGAATTTTCCGGCGGGCAGCGGATTGCGCAGCAGGAACTGCTGGGCGCTCGAGCCGTCTTCGTCGAAATAGTCCGTGCTGCCGTCCTGCATCTGGAAGCGGTAGAAATTGCGGGTCGTGCCGCCGAAGGTCGCCGAGACATAGAGAAGCTCGGAATTGTCCGAGGTCTGGTCGTCGCCATCAGGCTGTGAGAACAGCACTTCAAGGCGGTCGGAGGGATTGAGGCGGGACTGGAAATCGACATCGGATGCCAGGAGCTTGATCAGCCGCTGGGTCATCGCCTTGGACATGCCGTAGGAATAGGCGGCGCGGTAGATGCCGTCATAGACGTTGGGCAGGTTGCCGCGCACAACCACCGGTGCCGACGAATCGTCGAACGCGGTCAGCAATTCGGGATTGGGCTCGGGCTCCTGGGCCGGCACGTACTGGCCGCGATCGTCGAGCGCGATGGTGACGATATGCGTGGTCTTGTCATAGACGCTTGTCCGCACGACCTTGGCGGCGTCGCCGTGGACCTCGAGGCCAACACGCAGCACCGTTCCGGCCTTGAGCGCCGGCGCGTTGAGCAACTTGGCGATCGCTTCGGCCATGCCGGTGGCATCATCGCCCGTGTAGCCCGAATCGGCGAAAGCCTCCGTGAGGTCGGTGTCCTTGGTAAAGGGGATGATTTCCTCGGCGAAAGCCGGTGCCTGGTCGTCCGCGTTGGCGCGTGGCGATACGGAGACATTTTCCGGCACGATCTTCACATCGTAGGAGCCGGCCATGCTCTCGGCAAAGGCTTCGCCGAATCGCTGCGGATCGACATAATGAAGCGAAGCCACCTGCACGGCGCCGTCGCTGAGGTCGGTGCCGGCCTCGCGTACCACTTTTTCGACTTCGTCGGCCGACAGGTCACTCTTCTCGTCGAAGGAAGCCGTCGCGATTGGGAAGTCGACGGTCTTCAGGCTCATTTCGCTTTCGACCTTGGCGCCATAGATCTGGCCGGAGGCGGCCGACGCTGTCGCAGGCTGTGCCGATACATCGTCGCCGTCGTCGCCGAACACCTGCATCGGGTCGAAAGGGGGGTAGGCCCGGCTGGTGGTATGGCCGGCTGCGAGTGCCATCTTGATCTGAACGAAAGGCATGGTGTGGATGACATCGCGGTCGCCGACCTTGGTGACCATCGACACTTCCATGCGGCGGCGATCCTTGGCCTTGGCGATCTGGCGCGGCGCCACCAGCCTGGTGGTCTTTGCCACCTCGCCGGAATCGCCGTTGCTGGCAAGGCCGATCAGTTCGGC